>JAFZAB010000176.1 GCA_017548425.1 Victivallales bacterium | reverse complement strand
CCGCAGGCGGGACGCACGCGGGACCTCCTAGTCCGACGGCGTGGATGCCGACGGTACACCCTTCCCGCAGGCGAGACGCCGACGGGACCTCCTAGCCCGACGGCGTGGACGCCGCCGGCACACCACGCCGATGGGACCTCCTTAATTCGGGAAGGAAGTCATCTGGCCGTGTTCCTTCAGATAGGCGTTGCCGGCCGTGTTGGCGGTCGTGCCGTAATGGCCTGTTGCAGGATTTGTCGTCATGACCTTTTTGATGTTGGACGGCAACGCGTTGTAGAAGGCATAGACGCTGCTGGGGAAGCAGACTTCATCGACGAAGCCCGTGCAGACAAATGTCGGGCAATGGAACATCGGCGCGAAATTGACGGCGTCGTGAAAAGCAAGTGCCTGTGCCACAGTATGCTTCTCCATGATTTTGGGATCGCGGCCGGCCAATACCCATGGTGACAGACGGCCCGCTTCCGCCGCGTTGAATTCGCAAGCGGTCGGCACGTTGATCAGCACAAGCGAAGCGGCAGGTTCGAGAGCCGCCGCCACGATGGCCTGGATGCCGCCCAGGCTGCCGCCGCGAATGATTAAATCCTTTCCATTCCATTCGGGGCGCGATTTCATGTAGTCCAATGCACGGAGGACACGCAGATACATGTCGTGGAAAACCCAATCCGTATTGGTGGCGATGGTGTCCAGCCCGCCGTTCGGGTAGTAAAGGGCGCGTTGCGTGGCGTACCATGCGGGTTCGTGGCCCGTCTCCAGCCCATGCCATGTGACGTAGATCGCAATCGCATTGTACTGCAAGGCGGCCTGCGCGGGCACGTTCGGCGATGCATCCGTCGTGACCATGCTCAGATAATCAGCGAGAATCGGTGCGCTTTTCGGTGCGGCGTTCTTTGGCACAGAGAAATATCCCGTGACGGGCAGACGGCCGAGGCAGTTGATGGAGAAGGCGAACGAATCGACCTTGTCGGCGTTCGGCGCATTCGGTAGCGGCGTCAGCTTGACGTCCATCGGAAGATCCTGCAGGCGTTTGCGTTCGAGAGCCCAGAAGGCTTCGAAATCCTTTGGTCGCGACGGCTTGGCGATGATGCCATCCGGATTGAACATGGCGCCGATTTCATACAGCAGATTCTTCTTCGGGCCTTGGCGGATTTGGCTACCGGGATTTGGAATTTGCTTGCCGTCCGCGTCAAGTACTTCAAATGCAATGTAAAACCAGCCTGGCTTGTCTGACGTGTATCCGATTTTAGCGGCGTCCGCCGTCGTTACAACGGTTTCCTGCTTGATGACCTGTCCTTCCCATTTCAGTGTGTAGCGGAGCTTTTCGCCGACGGCCGGCTGACCGTCTTTCTGCAGTTTGTAGGAAAGCGTGACGGCTTCGCCGCATTTGGCGATGCCGTCGGCAGGCGTCATGGTCGCCTCCAGAAAATAGGGGCCGTTGGCGGCGATGGCTTCGCTGGCCGCGAGCATCATCGATAAAATCATGGTGTTGAATGCTTTCATTGTTGTGTTTGGGGTGTTTGTTGTTGTTAATGTAAGGAACCACGAATGGACACGAATGGACACGAATTTTATCAAACCACAGATGACACAGATTATACAGATTTTCTTTCACAGATTGCCTCGCCGCCGGGCCGACGATATCCTAAGGATTCAATGATAAAACAAGACGTTAATTGCGCATGATGCAAACGGCTCCGGCGGCTGCGGCGGTCTGAATCCGCTTCGCACAAGTGAAAACAACGTCATGCGGAAGCTTGAAGTCCATGCTCCGTTAACTCCGTCTGTTCGGCGGTTTCCATGCGCTTCGCGCGGTGTCGCGACGATGTGACCAGAACATCCAGTAAATCCAGAACATCCAGTAAATTAAGCATTAAGCATTAAGCATTAAGCATTATTTTCTAACGCCGCGCCAGCCACGGACGGCGAAACCGCCGTCCTTCCATGGATCGAGATTGTGGAAGCCGCTGCGTTCGATGAGCTTGGCCATGTTCAAACGCCACGCGGAGGTCTTCTGCGGATCTTGCGTGAAAACGGCCATGTTCTGGACAAGATCATTTGGCACGACGAGTGCTTTTTCAGCCTCATCCAGCCAGGCGGACTGTTCGGCGGAGCGGTTTTCCACAAGCTTCATGCGGCGGATGGCTTCGCGGAGAATGCAGTGGTAGGCGTAATCTTCGAGACCGTCGCGGTAGTTTTCGAGACGAATCGTCGGGATGGGGCGACCGTCCTTTCCGAAGCAGAAGATGCAGCCGTCGCCGTGATAGGTCGTCCATGAAACAGGATTCCACGTCGTGTAGGGGCCTGTAACGATGGGTTTGTTGTCGTTCCAAATGGTCATGGAGTAGTAGAGGAAGCCGTCGGGCTGGTATTTGGCAGTCTGGGCGCCCATGAGCGTGCGGATGTCCTGCGCGGGATATTCGACGAACCAGTTTGCGTACGGATGATGCGGGCCGCAGCAGATGTACCACCAGACGTAACGGCCGGAGGCATGGGCGGCATCGACTTTCGCGACGTCGAAGCTCGGTGTGAGCGGACACCATGCGTCGATGGATTTGACGACGGTATTCGCGCCGAAGCTATGGTCGTAACTGGTGGTCATAAGAAGAACGTCCGGGAAGGCTTCCTTGAGCGCTTTGGCGCATTTTTCAATCAGCGGGAAACGGTCTGGCTGGCATTCGTCATACGCATAGATGTAAGCGTATTTCAAGAGGTTACGGCGTTTGGCCTCTTCGTAGATGGGGCGCAGGCGTTCGATTTCGGCGGGAATCTTGTCCTCCTCCCAAACAGTGGCGTCACCAAGGCCGAAAGCGGTGAGTTTTCCTTTGTCGTGGAGATATTGGATGACTTCAAAATCCGGCGGCGTCTTGATGTAGATGTTACCCCAGTCGAGGAGATAATCGGTGAGGAAGTCCGCATAGACGAATTTCATCTTGGGCCAATTTTCGATGCCGCCGCGCTGTGGCATGGCCGTTTTTTCGAAAGACGGGTGGTTCCAAGCGATGGCGGTCGGCAGCGGCGGCTGATCTGGCAGCGCGAAATCGAAAACGGTGACGGAGAACGGAAGTTGGACGGACTGAACGTTGTCCGCCTGAACGGTCAGCGTGCCGCGATAGACGCCCGGCGTCTGGCCGCGGCGTGCATGGGCGCGAATCCAGAAGGATTGTAGTTCACCCTGCTTGACGGCGACGGATGGGCAGAAGTCGAGAATCGGATCGGGCCACCAGCCGACGTAATCGACCGTATAGGGCGGCGGATTTTTTGTCTCGACGTAGCCGACGGTGTTGATTTGAACGTCCGCCGGCGGATAAACTTCATGCGTGCCGTCTTTCAGAAGCGGCGACAGACGGATGGAGACGTTCGTGAGATCGCGATGCAACGGCATGACGGTGACTTGAACGGCTTCCTTTTCATTCTGCGCCAACGCGACCGTGCATTCAGTGGCGGCGCGGACGGTGACGGGCATGTCCTTCGGAAGGATTTTCTCCATGCCAGTGGAGACGCCGATCAGCATGTCGCGAATATCAAGCCCGGCCTTGACGCAGGATTCTGCGAAGGCGATGATGGAGACGGGCCGTTTGAAGATTTCCGGTATGCGCTTCAACTCGGCGGTGGCCGTAACGACATCCTGCGGCGTGGTTTGCGGATCGCGCAGCTTGGCGAAAAGTTCGTCCTGCTTGCGGCGGTTTTCATCAATCAGTTTTCCAACTGTGGCGCCGACGCCTTGCTGGATGGCGGGCGGGATGTTTTGCGGGATAAGCTTGTTGAAGGCTTCCTGTTGTTCGCGAATGAGCGGTTCGACGAGTTCAATGCGTTTTTTCAACAGCTGCGCGTTCCATTCCTGCGGAACGTCTCCTGCTTCTTCGCCGGGCTTCAGGAGCATGATGCGGTCGATATAGATGTCGATATCTTCCGCCGGGCGTTCCGTGAAGATGTGGAAGACGCGGATGTCCTTGAGATTGACGGTGTTCGGGAACTTCAGCGGGATGACGAGCCGTTGGCTGCGGCAGGGGAAGATTTCGCTTTGGCATTTATGCAGAAACGCTTGGCGAACAGGCACTTTGCTATCAGAAACATAGAACGACAGATACGGCTGGAGGAGCTTGACGTTCGTGATGTCGATGACAATGCGGTCGTATTCCGTCCAGTCCTGCAATGGCGACGGCACTTCAAATGAAGGCCATTCCGGCATGCCCGGCCCGAATTTCTTCGCTTGATAATGGAGGGAATGGGAGCCTGATGTGGCGTATTGGTCCGAATATTCCATCCAATGCCATGGATTGGAGTGCTTAGTCCATAGCTTGGCGTCCTCCTCTTTTTCGAAATCGAAAAGCATGTGCCCGCCGAATGCCGTGCATGCCATGGACATGCTGATTGCCAAAAGGAAATTTTTCATTTGCTTCACCATAAATAATGTTTGTAAAAAGGACTACTGGCGGACGCCAATTGTCATGCCGTCTTCAAGGCCTTCCTGCCCGGAGGTGACAAAAACGAAGCCTTTAAGTTCTTGATAGTTCAAGACTTCTGTGAAATCATCATCGACGATGCCGGTGACGACTTGCACGCTTTGCGCCGTCCCGTCCTCCTGCGCGACGAAGGCCATGGCATGATGGTCATCAATGGTCTGGAGGGCGCTTCCCGGAACGCCCCATGCTTCTTTTTCCAGCAGGATGAGTTTTACGTCGCAAGGCGAACCGCATGTGATGGACGTGTTTTTCGGAATGGCGATTTTCAACTTAAACGTTTGGCTTTCAGGCTCGATGGACGGTGCCTTGAAGGTCACGATGCCCGAGCAAACCGACTGTCCGTTGACGAAAATCTCCGCCCGCGTACGGCCGACGGCGACTTCGTCATAATGGGTGCCTTCAATGTGGCAAATGACTTGCAGGCGGTCGTGATTTTCAATTTTCAGGATTTTTTGGCCAGGCGTGACGTATTCGTTCGGATTGACGAACCGTTCTGTCACGACGCAATCATAAGGTGCCTTGTACAAGGTGTGTTCCAAATCCCGCAGGGCGGTGTCCAGATTGCTACGCGCCTTTTGGAGACGCGCCTGAGCGTTGACGATGTCCACTTTGGAATCTGTGATATCGAGCGCGGCTTTGCGGGAAGCGGTTTCGACGGCTTCGAAACTGGCCTGCGAATTGACATTGGCTTCCCGCAATTTGCGTTCGCGTTCGTAGTCGCGTTCTAATTGGCGGAACGTGAGTTCCGCCGTTTCCGCCTTGATTTTGGCGCGTTCGAGCACGGCTTCCAGAATTTCGACTTCGTCTTTCCGGATGCTGACGAGCGCCTCCAGATTGCTGCGGTCCGTGCAGAACAGGGCATCGCCATCCTTGGCGTAGTCGCCTTCGACGATGTTCATGTTGACGAGCATGCCCTCCGTCTGAGCGGAGATGATGGCGGAATCGATGGGATGGACGATTCCCTTGGCCGGAAGATGTTTCTGGAAGATGCGCTTCTGCATCTGCGCGAAGGTGACGTATGCCTGCGGTTCCTGCGGTGTGCCGCCATGCCTTCGGCAACCGCTCATGCCGCAGAGGACGGTGGCCGCCACCATGCCGCTCAATAGTTTATGGAAAAAGTTCACGGAAGCTCCTTGTAAATGATGATGCCGAAAACAGTCTTTTGGAAAATTTACTATAATTAACGGCAATATCAATCATTTTCAAGAATGGTTTTCCGCATATTCCGCAAAATACGCCTGCAACGATTCCTGCGACATGCGCCATGTTGGCTGGAATGAAGGTGTTGGTGACGAAAAATGTGTGTCCGGCTTGGATTTCAAAGAGCGTTTTGGCGATGATGGCAACCAGTGCCAGGCCGCCAATGGTTTTGGATTGTTTTGCGATGTGGAGCGCCCATACCACAAATAGTGCACAGTTGACACCGGATAATCCGCCATAGGCTGTCATCTCCGGATAGGCCAGTGTGACGGCGATTGCGACGACGCGGGCGGAGATGGCCAGGCAGGCCAATGTTTTCCACGCAGGCAACATGGACGCGATGATCGCGAAGCAGATGCCGTCGTAGAAAAGATGTTCCGCGCTCCAATGGACCAGATGGCAGGTGAACATCCGCCAGAGGAAGGAGACGTCGCAATGGTTTGGCCGCAGGGCCGCCGCCCCGGCCGTCTCCGGACAGAATGTCAGGATGGCGGAGGCGGACAGGACGGCGGCGATCAACAGGATGCGGGCGTGGTTTTTCATGAGAAGGGACGAAAGGGACAATGACTATTGGTTTTCTTTACGGTAGCGGGCGGCGACGGCGCCCATCGCGGCGATGATGATGACCGTCCAGATATCCATGGTGCCGCCGCCGTGGCTGATATGCGGGGCGTGGTATTGGAACATGCCGTTGCTGTGCTGCGGGGCAGGGGAGTTCGCAGGCATGGGGGACGTCGGTCTCGGAGCATCGACGCGGTAGTTCTTGACGGGCTGCGTCTTGCGCTGAGCCTGCGCAGTGCGTTCAGCCTGGACACGCTTCTGGTTGTGGCGTTCGATGCTGTGCTTCGCGTGCTGTTCGTCTGTCAGCATGATGAGGGACGTCTCGTCCGTGACGATCTGGTATTTCAGGCCGATGCCGCGGACGAAATCCGTGTTCTCCGCTTGATCTTCCATGCCTTGGTTGACCATGTCTTCGTGCATTTCAATTTGCGCGATGGCGAACATCCGTTCCAGTTCGGGGTTGTCTTCATCTTGTTCGGGGAAGGTCATCTTGCAGGTATAGGTCTTGTCTTCGCCGGAGATGCGCGTCTTCATGGTGACGGTCGCTTCGCCATGGTCTTTATAGCGTCCGAACATGACCAACTGCTGGCCACGGTAGAGTTTCTTCACGCAGTCTTTCGTCACATCGTATGTCTTGATGCCGTTGATGGAGACTTTTACGTCGTGCATTGCTTCGCTGGTGATTTTGGATTTGGCGAGCATGATCTTGCCGATGATGTCGTCGTCGTTGGAGACGGCGTCATAGAAACCGCCGGACACATCGCAAATCGTGCGCATCAGAGGCCAGTTGCAGCTGTTGCCCATCAGGAAACCGAACACGCGGATGTCATTGCGGGCCATCATTTTCGCGAACGCTTTCGGATTGACTTCGCCCGTGTTGGTCACGCCGTCGGTCACGATGACCATGCTGGTAACGCGATCGTCGTCGAGCTTCATGAGAGCGGCCTTCAGGCCGTCGTAGAGGTTGGTGGAACCGTTGGCCTGCACGGTGTCGAGCATGGCGACTGCCTTCTGGATGTTTTCAGGCGTGGCGGGGATGTATCCGCCCGTGATGTCTTCGGCGTTGTGGTTGAACGTGATGATGCGGAAACGGTCGTTGGCATTCATCTTCTGGATGGTTTTGGCGACGCCTTTCGCGAGCGTCTGGATCTTACCGCCGCACATGCTGCCGGATTTGTCCAGCACGAAGACGTAGTCTGCACCGTTGGTGATGGGCTTGAGATCAATGCTGGGCGTCAGAACCATCATGAACGTACCGTCTTCACCGTTGCGTTTGAAGGGGATGACTTCCAGGCGGCCGGGCAGGTTGTTGGCGAGGCTGTAGTAGAAGACGAAATCTTTCGTGAGACCTTCGGTCAGTTCATAGGTGATGTCCGCCGTGCCGTTTGTGAGATCGGCCTGTTCGGAGGCGATGGTACCCTGCGGGGCACGGTAGGCGGTCACAGGCCAGGCGGAACGAAGGATGACGCGGACGGTCGCTTTGCCCGTTGGTTTGTCGTTGCACTCCCAGAAGCCCATGGCTCCTGCGTCGTCGGTGTTGCCTTCCTCCAGCGGATACTGGTAGCGGCAGACGCCTGTATCGACGGGCAGCGGCTGGTAATAGGTGAAGGTGATGGTCGCCGTGTCCTGCGCGGCGAGATTGGCGATTTTGAACGAGAAGTCCTGGTAGCCGTTCTTGTCCGCGACGCCCGCGTTGTTGCCGGCGTTTTTCTCTTCTTCATAGACTTGTTTCGCTTTGTCCTTCGCGACGACTTCGCCGTTCATGGTCTGTTCGCCGATCTGAACTTGGCAATCGGCCAAAGAAGCGGATTGCGGAACAGGGAAGGAATAAATGGCTTCCATGGTCGTGTCGTTGATGTTCTTGAACTGCTGGCTGACCTCCGTCTGCGCGAAGCCGTTGTTGATGGTGACGACGACGTCATGGCTGACGATTTCCGCAGGCTTCAAGCCGGAATTAACGGGAGAGAGCGTTCCCGCCGCCTGCAGAATGGTCGTGATGATGGTGAACATGGTGATGATCGTTCGTTTGATGTTCATGGTAAAAAACTCCTTTTTTATGATTGTTTTCAATGTTTCGTTTTTCTGTTTTTTCATGTGTCGTTGGCGCCGACAAAAGCTATTAGCAATCACCGTGCCAACTTTGAAATAGGCCAAAATCGGGCTGATTTCGTCCATTTTTTCAGCCTAGCCTGACATTTTTTGTCAGGCAGACTAGCATTTTTTGTCAGGTTGGCTATAGTTTTTCAACAAAATCAAAGCTTTTCTCGTCTCTCGCCCCATTTTAGAAACCACAGATCACACAGATTACACAGATTGCCTCGCCGCCGGGCCGACGATATCCTGAGGATCCAATGATGAAACAAGACATTGATTGCGAATGAAGCAAACGGCTCCGGCGGCTCGGCGGTTTGAAAGCGCTTCGCGCGACAGATGGAAGACAGATTGAAAATCATCGCGAGAAAAAAGAAAAAGAAGGATTGCAGTACGATGTTATTTAATAAGGAAGAGCGTCGTCTGGCGGAGGCCATCGGCAGCCTGAACTACACGAACCCCTTCACGCCGAAGCGGTTGGAGCAGGAACGCGCCATTTTGGGGCGAAACGCCAAAAGCAATTACGCCGTCTGGCACAACCAAGACGGCAAACGGATGGTCAACACGAATATCAGCCCGATATTCAAAGTCTGCGACGAACTGGTGCAGAAGCTTCTGTCGCGGCTGCCGACGTTGAAGAAGCAGCCGACGGAAGAGGAAATGCGTGTTTTCGACGAAATGGTTCTGTACTGGCTGTTCGAAAAGCATCGTGTTCCCGTATGCGAACTCATGCATGAACAGCCGCAGGAAACGCATTATGAATGCTACCAGGCGTTTCTGGAGGATTTTGACGCCACGATCCGCCATCCTGCACGCCGCCAGCCAAGCGAATTCACGCCGGAAAAGACGTTCGCGGTGATTTTCCAGATTCATCGCGCGTTCTACCATATTTTTGATTTCATCGCGGGCGGTTCGCTGGAGGCGGCGCAGATGCGGGCGGACATCTGGCAGTCCATTTTCACCTACGACATCTACCGCTACCATCGACTGCTGTTTGACAGGATGAACAACGTAACCACCTTGATTACAGGCGAAAGTGGAACGGGAAAAGAACTCGTGGCCCGCGCCATCGCGTTTTCGCAGTACATTCCGTTCGACGGAAAAACATGCCGTTTCGCACAGCCGTATGCGGACTGTTTCAAAGCCGTGCAGCTTTCCGCGATGCCGCAGAACATGATTGAATCGGAACTATTCGGCCATATCAAAGGCTCCTACACAGGCGCGATTTCAGACCATCAGGGCTATTTGGAAATCTGTACGCCGCACGATTCGATTTTTCTGGACGAGATCGGCGAAATTTCCGTGGAGGTGCAGATCAAGCTGTTGCGTGTGTTGCAAAATCGTACATTCCAACGGCTTGGCGATGTCCATCCGTTGACGTTCCGTGGAAAAATCATTGCGGCAACGAACCAGAATCTGCATCAAGCCGTGCAAAATGGCGTGTTCCGCTCCGATTTGTTCTATCGCCTGTGTTCGGATAGTGTTTCGACCGTCCCGCTGCGTCGTCTCATCAACGGCAGCGAAGCGGAACTGCGGCAGTTTGTGACGATTCTGGGCCGTCGTATTTTAGGCGCGGGCAAGGAGGCAGAGCAGTTCACGGATGAAGTGTGCGCATGGATTGTGAAGAATCTCGGTCTGGAATATTCATGGCCAGGCAATGTGCGCGAATTGGAGCAGTGCATGCGCAACCTGTTGATACGAGGCACTTACAAGCCGTCGGACTGTCGTGAGGCGCAACCGTCCGCATTGACGGCCGCGCTACGGGAGCGCAGCCTGACGGCGGATGCGCTCATGAAGGAATACATGCGCGTCGTCTTCGAACGGGAAGGCCGCAATCTGGCGAAAACGGCGGAAGCGGCGGGCGTCGATAGGCGGACGGTCAGAAAATATCTGTCCGATGACGATGATTCAGACAAGTGAAATCGTGAAAATGCATTATATTAGGTAGAAAGGAAGTGGCGGAGGCGTCCCGCCTTCGCCTTGGGAAGTGGCGGAGGCGTCTCGCCTTCGCATCCGACGGCGGAGACGCCGCCGGCACACCACCGTCGTTACTTATTATGGAAATACTACGAACAACAGGCATAGAAAAGCAGTTTCGCGGCGTGAAGGCGCTGAAAGGCGTCGATTTCTCCGTCGAGACAGGGGAAGTCCACGCCTTGATGGGCGAGAACGGCGCGGGTAAGAGCACGCTGATCAAGATCATCACGGGCGTGTATGAACCGACGGCCGGCAGCGTCCAATTGAATGGCGCGGCATGCCGTTTCCGTTCGCCGTTGGACGCGGAACGCGCGGGCATCAGCACCGTGTATCAGGAGGTCAACCTCCTGCCGGATCTGTCCGTCGCGGAGAATATCTGCATTGGTCGCGAACCGCGCAACCGCCTTGGTTTGATTGATCGAAAAGCCATGCGCGAACGTGCGCGGAAGGCGTTGGCGCGGTTGGACATCGATATCGACGTGTCGGAAAGTCTTTCATCCTATTCCATTGCCGTCCAGCAGCTTGTCGCTATCGCGCGAGCGTTGGACGTCGATTGCAAACTGCTGATTTTGGATGAACCGACGTCCAGTCTGGACGAAAACGAAGTGAACGAACTGTTCACCGTCATGCGGAAGTTACGCGACGAAGGGATGGCCATCATTTTCATCACGCATTTTCTGGATCAAGTCTATGCCGTCAGCGACCGCATCACGATTCTGCGGGACGGACAGAAGGTCGGAACGTACAAAACGGCGGAATTGAGCCGCGTTGAAATGGTCGCGAAGATGCTCGGCAAGAGTTTGGCGGAGAACAGTTCGCAGACTGTTGTGAAGCATGACGCGGTGGAGAACGGCGAAATCGTTTTGGAAGTGACGGATTTAGGGCGGCGCGGCATGGTGCATCCTGTTTCGTTCCAAGTTCGTAAAGGCGAACAAGTTGGATTCGCGGGACTGCTAGGCGCGGGGCGTTCGGAAGTGGCGCAGTTGCTGTTCGGAGTCGAATCGCGCGACAGTGGGCGGCTGTCCATGCATGGAAAACCGTTGTCGTCGATGTTCTGGTCGCCGCGCAAGGCCGTGAAAGCGAAAATCGCGCTGATCGCGGAGGATCGCAAAGTGACGGGCATCATTCCGGATTTGACCGTTCGCGAAAACATCATGCTCGCGTTGCAGGCCTCGAAGGGAATCTGGAACACGTTGAGCCCCAAGGAACAACAGGATTTGACGGACAAATACATCCAACTGCTCGGCATCAAAACGCCAGACGGCGAACAGCAGGTCAAAAACCTGAGCGGCGGCAACCAACAGAAAGTGTTGATTGCACGATGGTTGGCGACGCAGCCGGATTTGATGATTCTCGACGAACCGACGCGCGGCATTGACGTCGGAGCGAAGGCCGAAATCGAGGCGTTGACAAAAGATCTGTGCGAAAAAGGCATGGCCGTGATTTTCATCAGCTCCGAACTGGAGGAGGTCGTGCGGGACTGCGGCCGCGTCGTCGTGCTGCGTGACCGTCGGAAGATTGGCGAACTTTCGGGCGAACAGGTTTCGCTGCCGAACATCATGAAAATGATTGCGGAGTGATTGATATGGGACGTTTTCACCATCTGAAATGGCCGCTGGTGGCTCTCGGGCTGTTGCTGCTGTACAATTTAATATTCAAGCCGTCGTTCTTTGTCGTTGAAATGACGGCAGATGGATATCTTTACGGTAGTCTCATCGACATCTTGAACCACAGTAGCAAAGTCGTCATTCTGGCTACGGGGATGACGCTTGTCATCGCGACAGGCGGCGTCGATATCTCCGTCGGTTCCGTGATGGCGATCGCGGGCGCGGCGGCGGCTTCCGTCATCGTCATGCCACGCGAAAGTTTCGCCTTCGCGGGCGGCGGCGCGAACGCGATGGCCTTCGCGCTGGCGGTTCTACTGGCGTTGGCGTTGGCCACGTGCTGTGGCGTCTGGAACGGCTTCCTGACGGCGGGTTGCGGTATCCAGCCGATGGTCGCCACGCTTGTGCTCATGGTGGCGGGCCGCGGCATCGCCCAGCTGATTACGGACGGCACGATCATCACGTTCGACGATCCGTATTTGAATTTCATCGGCAACGGCCATTTTCTGACGCTGCCGTTCACGACATGGATCGCCGCCACGCTGTTCATCACCGTCGTGCTGCTGACACGGAAAACGGCGTTGGGGCTGTTCGTGGAATCCGTCGGAAACAACGAAAAGGCAAGCCGTTATGCAGGCATTGAAGCGCGCGGCGTCAAATGGCTAGTCTATGCCGTCAGCGGATTCTGCGCGGGCGTCGCGGGTCTGATGGTGTCATCCAACATCAAATGCGCAGACGCGAACCACGCGGGGCTGTATCTAGAATTGGACGCGATTCTGGCGACGGTTATCGGCGGCACAAGCATGGCGGGCGGACGGTTTTATTTGTCCGGCTCGCTGGTCGGAGCCGTTCTGATTCAGACAGTTGCGACGATGATGTACGCGAATGATGTCAATCCCGCCATTGTAGCCGTGCCGAAAGCGGTCATCGTCATCGTCGTCTGCCTGTTGCAGTCGGAAACGTTCCGTTCGAAACTTTCGCTGGCGTTCAGCCGGAAGACGAAAGGAGGCGTCGCATGAAGAAGCCGCATATTCCAGTCCGCTTCGTCCCGATTGGCGCGACGATTTTCGTGTTTCTGTTGGCGTACGCCATCGGCATCGCTAACTTCCGCAATTTCGGCTCGTTGCGTGTCTTTTTGAACTTGCTGCACGACAACGCATATCTCGGCGTCGCGGCCATCGGGGCGATGGTTGTGATTTTGTCGGGAGGAATCGACTTGTCCGTCGGATCCGTCATCGCCTTCACGGGCATGCTGATCGCGAAAATGATCGACTGCGGCATAAACGCCTGCTGGGCGATTCTCCTGGCGATTGTCATCGGATCGTTGTTCGGCATGCTGCAAGGCGTTCTGATTTCGACATTTGAACTGCCTCCATTTTTGGTGACACTCGGCGGCATGTTCTTTGCGCGAGGGTGCAGCTACATCGTCAACGAAGAGGCGATGGGCATCCTGAACAATCCTGTGTTCAATTTCATCGAAAACAAGCTGGAGATTCCAATCGGAAGCCGTGGGCTGACGCTAGAATTCATTGATATTCTGTATCTTGTGTTGCTGATCATCGCGATTGTGTTCACACAGCGGACACATGCAGGCCGTTGCATCTACGCCGTTGGTGAGAACGAACAGGCGGCGACGCTCATGGGCATTCCTGTCCGCCGCACGAAAATCATGGTCTATACGATCGCGGGCTTCTGCTCGGCCGTGGCGGGCATCGTTTTCACGATTTATCTAAAATCCGGCAATCCATTGAGTTGCGTTGGTCTGGAGATGGACGCGATCGCGGCGACGGTCATCGGCGGCACGTTGCTGACGGGCGGCGTTGGCTACATGATTGGTTCGTTCTTCGGCGTGTTGGTTCTCGGTCTGATTCAAGTGTTGATCATGTTCCAGGGGAACATCAATTCGTGGTGGACGCGCATCATCGTCGGTGCTCTTGTGCTGGTCTTCATCTTCATGCAGAATCTGATCACGAAGATTTCCAAAAAGAGCAGGGCATAAGGCGGAAGGCGCTAGTAGGCTAGAAGAATAGAAAAAAATCTTTGTGCCTTGGTGACAATATGCTATAGTATTGTAATTAAAGAAAACAAAAAAAGTTTTTTGTAGACGATAATCCATTGAAAACCAATCAAAAGGAGTAAAAAATGAAAAAGCTGTTGACGTTATTCGTCGTGTCGATGATGGTATTTGCGGTGTCCTGCAAGAAACAGGATGATGTCGCAGCGCCGGGAGGCGATTCGCAAGGTGCTACAAAGATTCGCGTGGGATTCAGCCAGATCGGTGCGGAATCCGATTGGCGTAAAGCGAGTACGGTGTCCATTCAGGAAGAAGCCGCGAAGCGTGGCATCGAACTTCTGTTCTCCGATGCGCAGCAGAAGCAGGAGAACCAGATCAAGGCCGTCCGTTCATTCATCGCGCAGGATGTGGATGTCATTTGCTTGGCGCCAGTTGTGGCGACGGGCTGGGAAGACGTCCTCAAAGAGGCGAAATCCGCGAAGATTCCCGTTATTCTCATTGACCGCAAGGTGACGGTTTCGGAAGACGGCCTCTACAGCTGCTATATCGGTTCCGACTGCACGGAAGAAGGTCGCAAGGCGGCCCGTTGGGTCATTGAAAACGTCGGCGAGAACGCTGGCATTGCGGAATTGGTCGGCACGGTCGGTTCCGGCCCCGCCATCGAACGCAAGAAAGGCTTTGAAGAAATCATCAAAGACCATCCCGGCCTGAAGATCATCAAATCGCAGAGCGGCGATTTCACGCGTTCACAGGGCAAGGAAGTCATGGAACAATTCCTGAAGTCTCCTGAAAAAGACCAGATCAAAGTTCTCTATGCGCATAACGACGACATGGCGTTGGGCGCCATTCAGGCCATCGAAGAGGCTGGCAAGGTTCCTGGAAAGGACATCATCATCATCTCCTGCGACGGCGTGAAAGAAATGTTCAAAATGATTCTGGCTGGCAAGGCGAACTGCACGGTCGAATGCAATCCGATGATTGGTCCGCAGCTGTATGACGTGATCGAAGGCTATAAAAAGGAAGGCAAGGCGATTCCGCCGCGCGTCGAATCCATCGAAGGCGTGTTCGATTCGAAGAACATCACGCAGGAAGTCGTGGACGGCCGCCGCTACTGATAACAATTAACAATTAACAATTAATAATTAACAATTTACATTATGAAAAGACTATTCATCGCATGCCTGACCATGGCGCTGATGTTGCCGTTGTTCGGCGAGTATCAGATTCAGCCGAATCAGCTGATGACGCCGTGGGGCGAAAAAATCACGCCTGAAAATGCGTGGCGTGAATATCCGCGGCCGCATTTGGTTCGTCAGAACTGGCAGAACCTCAACGGGTTGTGGCAATATGCCGTCAATGAACGCAAAGCCGACCGTCCAAAAGAATGGGCGGGCGAGATTCTTGTTCCGTTTGCGATTGAGACACCGATTTCCGGCGTGAAGCGGCTCTTGGATCCGAAAGAGCAGTTGTGGTATCGCCGCATGTTCAATGTGGCGTTCAACGGCGCGAAAGAACGCGTTCTGCTTCATTTCGGCGGCGTCGATTTCCGCACGCAGGTCTTTGTGAACGGCGTGGAAGCGACGGATGTGCCGCATGAAAGCGGCAATCTGCCGTTCTCGCTGGACATCACGGATTTCGTCAAGCAGGGCGAAAACGAGCTCGTCCTGCAGGTTTGGGATCCGACGGACGCGGGCAACCAGTCCCGCGGCAAACAGGTTCAGCGGCCCGTCGGTTGCATGTACACCCGCATGAGCGGCATCTGGCAGACCGTCTGGACGGAAGTCGTTCCTGCAACGTATATTACGGGATACAAGGTCGTGACGGACATCGACAACAGCACGGTCTCCGTGACGTTGCAGGCCGCCGGCGATCTGATGAACGCGAAAGTGGCGGTCGCCGTCCAGAAAGACGGCAAAACGCTGGCCAGCGGCAATGTGGCGGCCTGGGGCCGCCCTGTTACACTGAAGCTTGAGAATCCGCTTCTCTGGTCGCCTGATTCGCCGAACCTCTATGATTTGGTCTTCACGCTGACGGCGCAGGACGGTTTGCAGGATGTCGTGAAAGGCTATTTCGGCATGCGCAAAATCGATTGGCGGAAGGATGAAAAAGGCATTCCGCGTCTCTATTTGAACAATCAGAAGACGTTCATGATGGGGACGTTGGATCAGGGCTGGTGGCCGGACGGCTATCTCACGCCGCCTTCCGACGAAGCGATGGCGTTCGACATCAACTTCCTGAAGGAATGCGGCTTCAACATGATGCGCAAGCACATCAAGATCGAACCGCTCCGTTACTACTATTTGTGCGACAAGCTCGGTATCATGCTGTGGCAGGACATGCCGTCTGGCGGTGGCGATGTGGAGAATCGTTATCATCTTTATCGCCAAGAACTTAAAGGTATGATGGATTTGCTCCAGACGTTCCCGAGCATCGTCATGTGGGTGCCCTACAACGAAGGGTGGGGGCAGCCTGGAAAAGAGAAGACCAATCAAGTCATGAAGTGGGTGAAACGCTATGATCCGACGCGTCTCGTCGATGGCCCGTCTGGCTGGACGGATTACGGCGTTGGCGACACGAAGGATATGCACCACTATTCCGATCCGCGCATGTTCCCTGTCATGGACGACCGTGTTTCCGTTCTCGGCGAGTTCGGCGGCATTGGTTTCCAGATCAAGGATCATCTGTGGGCGGAAAAGACATGGGGCTATGTGAGCGATGCTTCGCCAGAAGCGTATTTCGCCCGCTACACACGTCAGATGAACGACTTGGCGCGTATGGCGCAGGAAGGCCTCGCCGCCTCCGTCTATACGCAGACGACGGATGTCGAAATCGAGACGAACGGTTTGTTGACGTATGACCGCAAGGTCGCGAAATATCCCGCCGCGGAATTCGCGAAAATCCACAAGGTGGTCTATGAAGCCGCCAAGGAGACGCGCATTCCTGTTCGGACGGTCATCATGCCGTCGAGCCAAAACGAACCGTTGGAATGGCGCTATACCTTTGAAAACACAGCAGATAACTGGATGGCGGTTGATTTCGATGACGCGGCGTGGAAGACTGGTCAGGCCGGTTTCGGCAATGCGGGCATCGCCCATGACCACAAGGCTGCGCGCGTCCGTACCGCTTGGGAGACAAACGATATCTGGATCCGCAGGGCGTTTGATTTCGACGGCGATCCCGCCGCGTTCAAGAAGATTGGCTTCGGCATCTTCTACGATGAAGACACGGAAATCTATCTGAATGGCGTGAAAATCGCTGAATTCCATAACTACAACGTCAATTACGACAATCTTGACGCAATGCCCGATGCGTTGAAGGCTCTGAAGAAAGGCCGCAACGTGGTCGCCGTCCACACGAAGAACACGGTAGGCGGTGCGTACATCGACCTCAGCATCATCGGTATCAACTACAAATAATATTCACATCATGGCCGCTTTATGAAATATATAGCGGTCAGTGCAAATTGAATTGAGACATCCCGCTGTGAGACTGGACGTTTCGCGGCGGGATGTTTTTTGTCTGGAAGATCGTTGTCGAATAATTTTTTTTTATTTTTTTTTCGTTGAGTGGGATAAAAAGTTTGTGCAAATGGATTTGTCAAACGTTATATTAATATTGAGTGATTATAAACGCCGCAGAATGGTGTTGGAAGACACACGTTTGCGGATGCACAAAACAGGAAGTCTGAAAAACCGTTGTTCACAACGGAAGGCGGATTAGAAAATGGCAGCTGACGGTCAACAGGTATCGCAGGATTCGCAGGAACGGGCGCGGGATCTCAAGTTCCAGCCGGGCGACCTAATTGTCGGTCGTTATGAATATATTTGTGAATTGGACCGTTACGGCGCGGGCGGTGTGGTATGCTTATGCCGCGACACGAATGCAGGCGGCACGGCCATGGCGTTGAAGACCATGCCTGACATCTTGCGTCAGAATGCCGCTGAATCGGCTGCAATTCAGAGCATGTTCAAAAAAGTATATGCTTTGAACCATGAAGGAATCGCGGCGATCCGCAGTCTGGAGGAAGACGAGTTCCGTCAATATGTGGTCATGGACTATGTGACTGGCCTGACGTTGGTTGGCTACATGAAGGATCATCCGCGCGTCGTGCCTCTGATTGTGGAGGAAATCGTCAAACGGCTGGCCTCCGCTCTTGACTACGCACATGGACGGGGCATGATCCATCGGAATTTGAAGCCGGGGAACGTCATGGTCGATATCGACGACCACGGCATTGTCCGCGGCGCGAAGATATTGGACTTCGGTCTTGGCGAGCAGATACGGGAAAGCATTGCGCGGGTGACTGGCCAGGAGGAAGGAATTTCCCATGATTATTTCTCGCCTGAACAGTGGCGCGGTGCCAAATTGACCGCCGCGTCGGATCAGTATTCACTGGCGGTTTTGGCGTATGAGATGCTGTCTGGCCGCCGTCCCTTCAAAGGAGATGATCCTGAAGCGTTGAAGAAAGCCGTTTTGGAAGGTGTTCCAAAAGAGATCAAAGGCGTTCCGAGATCGATGAACGAAGCTGTGCTCAAGGCATTGTCCACGAATCCGTCCGATCGTTATGCCAGTTGCGGTGATTTCGCGCGGGCGTTCGCCGGCGAAAAGGTTGTCGAGACCAAAACCAAATCGAAATCCAAGTCGGAATCAGACTCAGAACCGCCGCAAGGCCTGAATATCAACTTGATTAAAACGATTGTGACGGCGGTTGCGGCGGTTGCCGCCATCGTGGCGGTTTGTACCGCATTTTGGGTCATAAGTGGTGATTCCAAGCCTGCTGTTCCTAAACCGGTAAAACCTGTTGCGTCGTCGTCAAAACCATCTGCGAAGCCTGCAGCAACAAAACCTGCGGAGGTGAAGCCTGCGGCAACGGAACCTGCTGCGGCGAAAACTGCGGCTACGGAGCCTGCCGCGACGAAACCTGCCGCGACGGAGCCTGCTACGGCGAAAACAACTGCTGAACAGTCGGAAACGCCGCAGCAGCCGACAGAGGTTCAATTGACTCCTGAACAGGCAAAACAGAAACAGGATACGTTGTTGTTGCAAAGTTCCTTGGTCCGCATGCAGCAGACACTTGCCAAACGTGGGCTGAATCGCGGCCAGACGTTTGGAACGCATCTGGATGCTTTTGCTGATCAGATGAATGCGGGTAACGTGGCCATCAAGCAAGGCGATTATATGGTGGCGAGCGCTTGCTTTGAAGCGGCCAAAAAGGAATATGACTGGGTGGATGCGGCGATTCAGCCGAGGCAGGACGCCATGGCGAAACTTGTGGCCGCCGAAGAAAACATCAAGAAAGCGGAAAAGGTCGATGCGGCCAAATTCGTTTTTGAGGCCTTCAACAAGGCCAAGAAGGATTTTGAGGATGGTCGTAAGGCATATGAATCAGGCGATTTCGCCAAGGCTTTAGGGCTGTTTGAAGGCGCGGCGAAGGCTTCTGAAACGGCGTTTACGGAAGCGCGTGGCGCACGTCTGGCGGAACTTGTGGTGGAAGCGAAAAAGGCAGAGGCTGCCGGAACTGAAAGCGACTGGAAGAAGGTCTTGAATTTGGTAAAGGAAATGAGGCCGTTGGATGCCGCCGTCGCGGAGGAATGGCTGGCGAAAGCGGATGCGAAACTTCCTTCCACGATGACGATTGTGGCGATAGTTGACGGTCGTGAAGTGGCCGCTTCCATTGATGGAACGGATGAGATGACGCCGTGGAAGAGCCCTGTCCTGAAAACTGGTTCGTTGGTGTCCCATTATCTGGTCTGGTGGAAGGATAATGAAGAATATGTGGCCGATTACAGCACGAAAGTGGATTGGAAGGGCCATGTACAGGAGAAAGTCGTTCTGCGGAAAAAAGTGTTGGATCTTCGCAGAGGGTATATCTTGCTTCCTGGTAAAATTAAAATGGAGCTTGTGAAGGTGGAAAAAGGCTCCTTCGACATTGGCCATGGAAACAATTCGAACGGAAAATCTATCTCTGTGAATATTTCCCGCGATTACTGGATTGGAAAATACGAAGTGTCCCAAGGCCAATGGAAATCGATGAAACTCAACAAGAAAGTGGCAAGCCGCTGGGAAGGTGATGCTTATCCTGTAGAAAATGTCAGTTGGAATGAAGCGATGGCGTTTTGCGGCCAATTGAATCAATTGGCCCAAGGGCAGTTGCCGCATGGATATTATTTCTCGTTGCCGACGGAGGCCGAATGGGAATATGCGGCCCGTGGCGGCGTCAAGAGCCGTGGATATGAATACAGCGGCGGCAATTTGCTTGAAAACGTGGGTTGGTTTTGGCTCAACGCCGGCGGCAAAACGCATCCTGTGAAAGGAAAGAAGGTGAAGATGGGCAATGAACTGGGGCTTTACGATATGAGCGGAAATGTCTTGGAATGGTGCCGTGACAGCTGTGATATCGATACGAAGAATCTGGCAATTTCGGCTTATACTTTCTCGGACGGTGTTGCGGATCCTCTTTGCCGCAGTGGTGCGGGGCGTGTAGTGCGCGGCGGTTCATGGCAGAGCAGCCATGCGATTTGCCGTAATGCGTATCGTTTCGGCTACATGTCGGGCGAGCGTAAGGACAACGTGGGATTCCGCGTGGTTTTGTCTCCTGTGCGGTAATGGCCGTTTGAGACATGATTCGTAATTTACGATCAAACTAATTTTCTTGAAGCGATTAAGGCTTCCATTGGAACCGTTGCATGTCAACGGTTCCATTTTTTTTGAATTGAACGCCTTCTGACTCCAAAAGACGGCGTTGCGCTGTAAAATTCGGGGCTGTCCGCCCTGCATGGTTTACGACACGATGGCATGGATAGTCGCCATAGTCTTCCGCCATGGATAACACTTTCCCGACCAATCGCGAATTTCGTTCGCGCCCAATGAGTTGCGCAATTTGACCATAGGACGCTACGTGACCTTCTGGAATCTCCTCCACGACGGAGAGGATTTCGTAGATAAGCTCTTCGGACAGAATTGGTTTCATAAGGAACGTTCAATCAGTCGCCGAAATAGGCTACTCCGACTTCTGCGTCCGCGCGTTTTCGAACCGTGGGATTGGCGGCGTTGATGGCGGCATAGCATGGACAGTCTTTGGCGTGGTCGTTGATGATGCCGCAGGCCTGCAGGTGGGAATAGACGGTCGTGGGGCCTAAGAATTTGAAACCACGTTTCTTAAGATCTTTGCTGATTCGGTCTGACAGTCCGTTGCTGGCGGGTATCCATCCATCTGCATGCCGCGCATAGAGAATGGTTTTGCCATTGGAATAGCCCCACAAATAATTGCAGAACGAACCGAATTCGGCGCGGATGGCTTGGAAACAACGTGCGTTGGAAATAATCGCTTCGATTTTGCGGCGCGAACGGATCATGCCGTCTGTTTCGAGAATTCGCATGATGTCTTTTTCACCATATGCGGCGACTTTGTCGTAGTCAAAACCATCGAAACATGAACGGAAGATTTCACGTTTGAGCATCATCATATTCCAGTTGAGACCGCATTGCATGACTTCCATCATGAGAAATTCGAACTGCCGTTTATCGTCATGAAGCGGAACGCCCCATTCTGTATCATGGTAGCGGATGTTGATTTCCGAAGCTGTGTCCCAGTAGTCGCAATATCCCATTCCATTCTCCTAACTTATTGTAAAGCAAATAATCACGTAGATCATCATGTTATATTTTGCCATATCATGTTTTGTGTGATCGGAAAAATCAAAACCAATAATATAGAATCACTGCTCATTCTTTTCAACGGCAGTGTTTCAAAAGACTAACATGATTTTCTCTTCCATATGATTTGCGCATGATGTCGAATGGTGGTATTATTATGATGCTTTGAACATTCAACCAATTGATAAGGCGTGTCATCATGAAACACTATAGCGTATTATTGTCTTTATTGGCCATGTCAGCAGGGCTGTTCGCGCAGAACAATGACAATCTGGCGTTTAACGGCGATTTCAAACAGACGGCATTCGGGCACGCATACGGCTGGATCTGTCCGCCCGCGCCCTATACGACGTATCATGCGACAGGCGGGCCGGAAGGCCTGCCGTATGTCGCGATGCGGCAAGGAGATGACGATACGTATGAGAACAAGTTACGGATGAAATACATCACGCTTGTTCCAGGCGAACAGTATCGCATCAGCGCGTGGATTCGCACGAAGGATTTCTCCGCAAAGCGCGGTGAGTTGCTACTCGTCAACAATCCATGGTATAAAGAGACTGGTATCAAGAAGTTTCCGGCGACGACGGACGGTTGGCAGAAGTTCGAGAAGGATGTCGTTTGTCCGGAAAAGGACAGCGGTGGCGACTATGATGTCGTTCTGCTGATCATCGGGCAGCGCGGCGAATTGGATGTCGCGGATATTCGGTTGACGCCATTGACGGACAACGCTGCTAAGAATAGCCGTTCGACGGCGGAAATCATTGTCAATGAACCACGTCTGGTTCCATGGGGGCGTTCGTTTGACGAAATTCCCGCTGACAAGCCTGAAATCGAATTCATCTGGTATGGAAGGCTTGATGAAAATTTCAAAGCGGAAAATTATCGGGCGGAAGCGGTTGCCGCCGAAGGTTCATTTACGAGCCCGCATGTGCCGTTTGAAGTCGGCAAGTCGTTCTCGCTGAAATTAAAAGGACTGGCGGTCGGGAAACATCAGCTGTCTGTCCGACTTGTTTCACAAACGGATGGAAAGGTCGCTTATGAAGAGCCGTTCAACGTCAACATCCGCAATCTGCCGCGTCCGGAAGAAATAACGAAAGGTGTGCGGCTGAACAATTTGGCGGTAGAACTTGTGAACCAATCTGTCGCCGTCGGCGAAAGCGTTTCATTCACGCTGGAACATGACGGATGGGTATATCTGACCATAATGGATATTGCGGACAACGCCGCTTTCGGTCTTATGTTGGACGGACAAGCCATCGCCGCCGATTCGCTGACGAATCTGCCGGAGGCATTCCGTCTGCTTGAAGCTGGAAGACACGTCGTGAAAACAAGTTGCGCAGGACGACTCGTCATCCGAAGCATTGCGGAACTGTTTTCCTGCGGCATGGTGCAAGGGCCGGATATCGCCGTCTTCCCGCCGTTCGACTGGGAGTTTACGAAAAAGTACGCCCTGAACGCCGTCACGACGTTGAATCGCGGTTCTTATAAAAAGAACGGGCGGGAGCTTGTCGATGCCGCCCACGCCAACGGCCGTATCTGGCTGGAGGACATGTATGTCGTCAGCAGTCCGACATATGAAAAAATGACGGAATTCATGGAAAAGTGCATGGGCCGGTTGGACTTCCGTGACGGCAACACGACGAACGAGATGAGCTACTGGTGGAACCTTCAGGCCACATACACGACTGTCTTGAAACGCTGTAAGTACAACCATTCCAAGCTCATCTACACATGGATCAGCGACAACGGGCCGTTCATTCCGTCCATGCATCAAGATTTCATCGGCGCGTCGTTCAACGCAAGCGACGGCCGTGGCAAAATCCTTTGTGAATCCTATAATTACACGCAACTGACGGAAGAGGGCGCACGTAAACATGTGCTTGGCAGGCTGTTGCCGTATATTGAAGAATCCTGCCAGTTCTATCCAGACTATCTGCGGCGGTCCGGCGTCATTCTCGGTAACTTCAACCAGTTGAATGTCATTACGATAGAGCATCATCCGCAGGTCGATTTCAAATACTATCTGGACATGCAGATGAACATTCTGGCAAACCATCCTTCCTTCAAAGGACTGGGGACGGTTGGTTATTGGGGAACACATTACGCGGATGAAGAGTTGTATCGTTGGAGCCATGCGTTGCTGCGGCATTATGTTGTCGAAGGCCGTAAGGACATGCTGTCCAAGCAGTTCGGATTCCACTACATTCCCGGCCATATCGTCAACGGCGACTTTGTGGATGGGCTGAATGGCTGGAAGGCGGAAGGCTCCATCACGGTCGAAAAGTTCAATGGCTACGCGAAACGCAATCAAAATCGCTGGAATGCGCCAAGGGGCTGCGGCGATACGTTCTGTGTCTTCAAGGCCGTGGAAGGAAAAACCAACAAACTGTCACAAATAGCGAAAGGGCTGACGGTTGGAAAGCCGTACATGCTGTTGTTCTCCGTTGGCGACTACGATGATTTAAAACAGCAGAAACTGAATCCGCGGCGGTTCGGACTGGATGTCTTGTTGGAAAACGCGGAGATTCTGCCGGAATCGACCGTCTATGTCGATAAGCGTGAAAAAGGAAAATACGCCCACAACCACAACGTCGCGCGACAGAATCTGCATCGCATCCTCTTCATTCCAAAGGCGTCAGAGATGACGGTGACGTTCACGGATGAGAAAGCGGAGCCTGGCGAGAATCTGATGGTCAACTACATCCAGCTCAAGCCATTCTACCCGAAGGAGTAACGGTGCATTGGCGATGATCTGCCCAGAAAACAAAACGGCCCGCCTCGCGAATTGCGAAGCGGGCCGTTGCGATTTCAAGAAAGATCAATCAGCCAAATATCACTTCTGCTTGTGGCCCCAGATATCCTTTCCTTGGTTGTAGCGAAGAACCTTGAATGGAACGGCTTCCACATGGCCATCGACGAAAATGCTGTTGTTGTTCTCGTCATGGCGTTTTGAAATGGCGAACAATTCGGCGGCACCTGAGGCAGCCCAGCTGGGATAGGTACAGGTATAGCCATTCGCCGCGTCATTGCCGCAGAAGGCAAACGTGTAACCATCCATTGATGTGGCGATGGAGGTTGACTCAACCATGGAAACGATGCTAGATGGGCGAGTAATCTGAGATTCCTTCACTTTATTGTCACTCCAGTTGCAGTCTGTATGGATATGCTGGATGTTCGGGCCGTAACCACCGTAGTGGCGCGAACCTTCCGTCTCGTCGCGTGTGACGGAGGGGCAATAGAAGGTACGATATTCCGAGAGGTAGGCCGGATAGAGCAGATGATACCAATATTTGGTAGCTTGTGACATTGCCGCCGGATACAGGATGCTTTTATGATCCTGCGAATACATGCGTTCGGCAAGAGCGAACTGGCGCAGATTGCTTGTGCAGGAAATGGAACGCGCCTTTTCACGCGCTTTGCCAAGGGCCGGCATCAGCATGGCGGCCAGAATGGCGATAATCGCGATGACGACCAGCAATTCTATCAAGGTGAAATTGACAAGCTTCTTCATGTTGATTCTCCTTTCATAAATGGATGGAAGATCACTTAAGCTACCTATAATCAATGGGTTCCTTTACCTTGGCGGACCCACCAGCATTCCGAACTGGTGCAGGAGATGCCATGAGGATTGAATTGATCAACATGGCCGTCGCTGAAGCCTGTAATCACCATGCCGCCATGGGCAATCGCGCGGGTGGTCGTCCAACCGCCGTCCTGTGTCACAAACCATGTAGCCGCTCCCTGACCGCCGACCTGCGGGTTCGTGCTGGCGGCGACATCCGTCAGCAGGATGAATCTGGACGGCTTGAGGATTTCCGTCAGCTTGCAACGAGCACTGCCAGTGGTCAGCGGAACAAGGCCGCTTGCGCCTGCGCCCCAATGGTTTGTATTAATGCCATAGCCGCCGGGGATTTTGAATTCCGCACCGCCGCCAACCAGCTTGCCGGCATTTGCGTTATGGGCGTAATCCGTCAGACCGGAAGGGCAGTCGTAGATGGCTGCATCGCCTACATAGTTGAAAATCAAGGCTCTCCAGCTGGGGGAGTCGCCCCATGTTCCTGAATGGGCGCCGCAGTAGCGTTCCTTGTCCGCATCCGCATACATGTTCATGCCCATGGTCAACTGCTTCATGTTGCTGACGCAGGAAACGGTGCGGGCCTTTTCACGCGCTTTGGACAACGCCGGCAGCAGCATGGCCGCCAGAATGGCGATAATGGCGATGACGACCAAAAGTTCAATCAACGTAAATTGCAGGATTTTCTTCATGTTTTCCTCCTTGAACTTCTCGAATGGCTTGAATAATAGGGTGAATTCGGGAAACTTATACCATAACTTATATGCCCACTCGCAATAAATCAATAGGAAAAATCAAAAAAATGCATGAAGAGGGTGAA
Organism: Victivallales bacterium; assembly: GCA_017548425.1. GTDB lineage: Bacteria > Verrucomicrobiota > Lentisphaeria > Oligosphaerales > Oligosphaeraceae > UBA1407. The sequence goes on along the minus strand of JAFZAB010000176.1, from coordinate 304 downwards.
AAAACAGACACATCATGTGTAAAACACATGTTATGGCATGTTTCTTCATCAATCATCCGCCATGGCAGGCAATCTCTTCTGAAGCTGGCTTCGCAGAACTTTCAAATAGTCGGCATTGACTTGTAATAGATCCATGATTTGCATGTCGCTATAATGACGAGCGTCCATTCTTTCGAGAATATTTAACTTATCTTTTTCAATACCTTTTTCAATACCTTTTTCAATACCTTTTTCAATACCTTTTTCAATACCTTTTTCAATACCTTTTTCTACCAAATACTGTGAATAATTGCACATGTCTTCT
>JAFZAB010000175.1 GCA_017548425.1 Victivallales bacterium | reverse complement strand
GCCGGTTTGGGGGCAGGCTGCTGAGGCTTGACGGCCGGTCCGGCGGGTTTCGTCGCGGGCTTGGCGGCGGGAGCGTTGCCCGGTTTCCCGCCAGGGCCGTTCAATGGATCCTTTTGCGGGCCGCGTGGCTGCGCGGCCAGATTCAGCGTGAAGAGGAAGGCTGCTGCGACTGCGATGTTGGCGAGCGTCTGTTTCTTCATGGTTGTTCTCCTTTTCTATTTTATGTTGGACTTGCTTTTATTCTTTACAGGCCCGTGTTTTTTTTTCGGGCGTCACCTACTAATATGAAGCAGATTTATATTTTTCCACAAAAAATGGAAAAAACTTCAAAAAAAAGTGATTTTTATTGAAGCTTCTGAATTAGATTATCGATTTTAACACGTGCTTTTTCAATGACTTGCGGGTCTTTTGTGAATTTTGTCCAAGAGGCTGATAATTCCGCAGGAATTTTGATTAATTCTTCCGCTTCGGCGAGGAGAGCTTTCTCTGCATCGTTTTTCGGCGTGAATTTGGCGGCAAGCTCCTGCAACATGGCGAGGGCTTCGTAGTCTTCGATGCCGTCGCGCAGATTTTCAAGACGCGTGGAGGCGAGCGGCGTGGCGTCTGGTCCAGGATAAATCAAAATGCCGTCCGAATTGGTTCTGTAGGAATAGCAGTTCCACGGCTCGTCGGGCCATTTGGGAGCGTTCATGTTCCAGTTCTTTGTCGGCTGATAGTGGTTGATTAGGTAGTAAAGGAAGCCTGTCAGTTTGTATTGGAAGAACTGCCATGGGAGGATGCGCGGGCAGACGCCGTCGAAATCGATGAAGAAATTGGCGTAGGGGCGGCCTGGCCCGCAGCAGACGTAGGCCCATGCTTCCTGTCCGTCCGCCTGCGCTTTGCGGTAGTTTTCGACCGTTTTGTCGTTGATTTGTGACGTCACGGGCGTCCAAATGTCGAAATCGTCCTTGTGGCGTTCCATGTACGGATTGGCGGTTTCGCGTTTGATCCACGGGAACTTCTGCTTGATGTGCTGATGCGTCGTCCTGATGGCGTAGTCCGTATGCGCTTTGCGTTCAGGCGGAAGCATTTCCGTCTCGTCATACGAATGGAGGTACCATGTGAAATCCTTCCAGTCTTTTTCCTTGACGAATGTCTCCCATTGTGACAGCCAGTTGTCGATGGCTGTAAGTGTTTCCTGTGCTTTTTGCGGATCTTCGGAGATGTCGCTGACGTTCATGAGGCAGGTGGCGTTCATGCCGCGATCATAGCAATACTGCATGTCTTCCATGGACGGGACGACGCGCGATTTGCCTCTCTTGAGGCCGGAGTAGATGACCGTCGGGCTGATGCGGTGGGCGAGCAGGAAGTCGTACATTTCCAACCATTTGGCTTTTGGCAGGACATCTTCGCATTCGTAGGATGTGTAGAGGACGCCGTGGCCGGTCTCGTCGGTCATGCCGAGGCGTTTTTTGACTTCGTCCGGCTTGTACCAGATTTCCCACATGCCGGGGCAGATGCAGAAGGCGGTCTTCAGTTTGCCGCGGAGCGGGAGGGAGAATGGACGGACTGTCAGCGAAAGCGACGCCATCTGCGGCTCCAAGCCGTCGGCTTTGATTTCTATAAGGCCGCGATACTCGCCCGGAGCGGTGCCATGCGGGACATCGACGGTGAACCAAACAGGCTGGACGAAGCCCGGCTCGACGTCGAACGGCTTATACGGCAACAGTACGTCCGGCCACTGCCAGCCAGCCTTCGGACCGATTTCCGTGCGGATGTAACCGATTGGATGGACGGAAATTCGGGAGGCTGGTAAGACGAGTTCGTCATTTGCAATTGTATGAAGATCCGTCACGGTGACGGTGACGTTTTTCAACGGCTTGTCTAGCGGGAAGATGACGAGCTGGAAGGATTCGCGTTCACGGCCGGCGGCGGCGATGTGGACATTGCGGCTGAAATTGCCGCAATACAGTTGCGCTTCACGGAAAATCTTCTGCATGGGATTCGCTTGTCCAATCAGAAAGTCTGCCCGCTTGTCTTTTTCGATGGGGGGATAGGCGTCTCCCGCCGCGTGGCGCAGTTTCTCCACATTGCCGTATTGGATGGTTTCGAGCGTGATTCCAAGCCATGTGGTCTTGGAATTCGTGTCGTTGAAGTCCGCGAGATGGATATCCGGCTTGAAGCTGCCTTGAAACCAAGATGGTACAGGATTTTTGAGCTGTTCTTCGCCATCGATGGTCCATGACGTGACAAGATACTGCGTGAAATCGCAAGTCATGATGCAAGGCTTGCCTTCCTCGACGGTCGATTTCGCTGGAACCTTGGCGTTGAGCGTGGGATGGCGCCCCGTCAGTTCGACGACCATGGAGGAGCCGACGTGGAAGTCGTTGCCCCAGCCGCCGATTTTCTGCGGGATGAATGTCCATGTTGCACGTAACATCTTGCCATCAAATCCATTGGGAACGTCTGGAATTGGCGCGGGAATGACGGCGACGGAGTGGGGCTTTCCTGCTACTGATGTCGTGACAAGGCCGTCCGGCGTGATTTCGCTGACGCCGTTCAGCTTGAAGCCTTTTTTGACATCATCCGTGAGATTTTTGAAATCGATTTGCCATATTGACTGTGCGGAGAGAATCGCGGCGGCGCAGATGAAAAGAATGGGGAGTGCGAGGCGTTTGTTCATGGTGCAATGCCTTTTTATATGATATTGATTGAAAACATTGGTTGGAAATGTATTGTTAAAAGTGAAGAAAGTCAATCACGTCCATTATAATAAATAGGAGTATGGAATGAAAATGCGGATGTTTTTGGGAATGATGATGGCTGTCGGGCTGTGCGGCGCACAGAATCTTTTGGAGAATGGCGATTTCACTGTGCAGTTCAAGAGACTGTCATCGCCTGCCGGATGGGACATGCAATGCAGTGGCAACTGCAAGATGGAAGTTGATAAGACCGTTACCTACAACGGCAAGCCGAGTCTGCGCATCGAACTGGAAGGCGATGGCGCGAAACAATGGAACTGGGTATGCCGTTCAGTCAAAGGTGCCGTCAATAGAGGTGCTTACACAATCAGCGCGATGGTCAAGACGGAAGGACTGAAGGACGGTGCGTTGGCATATTTGTCGCTGAACGGCTATGACAACCATGGCAATCGTGTCATGACAAACGACAGCCAGCAGAAACTGACAGGCACGACTGATTGGACGAAAATCACCTATACCGTGCCGTCCATGGCCCGCGGCGTGTCGAAGGTGATGGCGCATGCCTGTCTGTATGGCTATGGAAAAGCGTGGTTTACGAATATCCAAGTGGAAGCGGGAGAGGTGGCGACGGAATTTCATCCCGCCGATGCGGATGCCGCGACGGTTGTGCAGACGGAGGCGATGTCCGCCGCTGCGACGGCGTGGTTGGAAAAGCAGCAATGGCGCGAACCGAAAGGCCCGAACCACCGCATCGCCGTTCTGGACATGGGGCTTTCAGCGACGAATGGCGAGGCCGGTCATCCAGCCGATGTACAAAAAGTCTGTGAGACGTTGAAGAATCTGACGCTTTTGGACGGAGCGGTGACGGAGTCGCAGATTCTTTCAGCGGAGGAACTTGCAAATCCGGAAATCTTCAACATCGATCATTTTGCCATGCTCGTCGTGCCGACAGGACGTTATTTCCCTGCGACAGCCGTGAGAACGCTGACGGATTTCCTGCAGGAGGGCGGACTGATGGTGACATGCGGCGGATATGCGTTCGACAAGCCGGTGATCAAGGTCGATGGCCGTTGGATTTCGCCTGCCGAATTGACGAAGGACGGTCTGAAAGGAACGCATCCGCTGTCGCTTCCAGCCGCCAGTTGGACGGATGCGGGCGCGAAGGGAACTCCCACGGCCATCGTTGATTGCGATGGTCCGAATGGGACGAATGGCGTGAAAATTTCAACACCGTTGATGACGCTTTACAACAACGCGGCGATCAATCTGCCGAAGGATTTGCCGCAGGGATGGTCCGTCATCCATTTCTGGGCGAAAGGCGATGAACAGACGACGCGGGCGTGGTTTGAACTGGCGGAGCAGGACGGCGCCCGTTGGCATATCGCGTTGAATTTGACGACGGAATGGAAGGAATTCGTGCTGACGCCGAGCGATTTCAACTATTGGCATGACAACCCAAGCGTCGGCCGTGGCGGCGAAGGCGACCATTTGAAGCCAGAGAATGCCATCCGCCTGATGTTCGGCGTGTCGGCGGATATTGAAAAGGCTGGCATGGCGCATGATGTTTATATTGCGGATGTTAAGGTTGGCATCGATCCGTTGCGGACGTTGCGCGAGACGCCGGTTCCGCATATCAACACACGTCATGCGCACATCCGCGACGCGATGTGGCCGTTGCCGACGCAGATCAACATTTTCGATCCGTCGTTCGAACTGCGTCATGTGGAACGCATCGACGTCTGCCAGACGGCAGGCGTTTTTGACGCAACACGCCCATTGAAAGGCTCTTGGAAAGGTGCGAGCGGCTTCTCCGCCATTGGGCAACTTGGCGTGAACGGCCATGGTTTCGGGCCGAATCGCGCACGGTGGATTCCATTGTTGGAATGCTTTGACAAGGATGGCCGTAGCCGTGGCCACGCCGCGGCGATTCTGCATCATTTCGCGAATGTTTTCACAGGCTCCAGCTGGGCGTTCTTCGGCGTCGATAACATGGATCTGCTGGCGGACGACGGCGAACGCGCGGCGTTGTTGCAACCGATTGTGAAGGCGCTGTTTCGCCGCGTGTTTCTCAATCGGACGATGACAGGCTACATGTGTTATCGTAGGGGGGAGGATGCGTCGTTGCAGACGGTTGTTTCGAATTTCAGCCATAAGGATTGCAGCGGACGTGTGCGGTTCGTACTGACGGCGGAAAACGGTGCGAAAATCGTGTCGGTCGAAAGCGATTTCAATGTTCAGAACGGCGGCGAGACGAAAGTCGAGGCGTCGTGGAAAGTGCCGCAGGACGCTCCCAATTATATATATGTAAAGGCGGAACTGCTGGACGGCGACCGCGTCGTCGATGCGGAGACGACGTCCGTCGTCATTTGGGATGAAGCCGTGCAGGCGAAAGGCGTCCGCGTGAAACAGGAAGGCACGCGGCTGACCATCGGCGGCGAATCGCGCTTCTTCATGGGCAATCAGACATATTGGGGGCAAAACGGCTCCGTGACGGCGCGTTCGCCCATGCATTTTGATCAAGATTTCAAGACGATGCGTGAACATGGCTTGCGGTGGTCCCGCTGTTTCATGCCGTTTGGTTCAGAATTTGATAAACGTGTCAGCGACGCTGTTGTGCAGTTGGCCCAGAAGCATAGCATCGTGTTGTACCATACGCCGAATCTGGGCAACACGGCGGACAAGGCAACGCTGGAACGGCAGAAGGCGACGATGGCGGAAATCGCTGAACGGTACAAACATGCGCCTGGCCTGGCCATCGACATCTGCAATGAGCAGACCGTGAAATTCACGTCGCAGGACTACAAGGACATGCTCGGGCAGGAGCCGAAGACGCAAGGCGAATGGAATGATCCAGACGTTTACAAAACGTATCAGACAGCGACGAAACTGCAGCGCAATTGGGCGGCGAACGGCGCGGCGGGCGCCCATTCCGTTCGGCCGGAGGCACCTGTGTCGGCAGGTTGGATGCAGGGCTGGGGAGGCGGCAATACTGCGATGGAACCGCTTGTCGCGTCGTTGGATCTGGATTTCACGGATCGCCACTATTACGGCAATCCGGTCAACATGATGCCGCAGATTAAAGACGTGGATCTGCGTGTTTTGGGCAAGCCGCTGCTCGTCGGTGAATGCGGCGCAAAGAACCATCCGACGTTCAAGGCCTACGATCCGTGGGGCAACGGCGACGACGATGAAAGTTATGACTACCGCTTCCGTTATCTTGTCTCCCACGCGTTCGGTATGGGCTGCACGGCGTTGCTGTCGTGGCATTGGCGCGATCCGATGGAAGGTATCTTCCCATGCGGGCTGGTTCATTCCACATGGGTGCCGCGGCCGACGGCCGCGTTGTACAAACGGATGGCGGAGACGTTTGGAAAATTGGAACTGGTTGACAATCCGCCTGATACGGTTCTCCTTCTCGGCGACTATCTGCGCCATACGGCGTTGCGGCAGCAGGTCATCAACGCGGAACATCGTGCTTCGCAGACGTTAATGTGGCTAGGCGCGAACTTCTCCGTGTTACCGGATAGCGAGCTCGGAAAACTGCCCGAAACGGTGAAAGTTTTGATTTATCCTGTGCCGTATGTTGTTTCGGATGAAGTGTTTGACGCATTGAAAGCATTTGTAAACCGTGGCGGGATGCTATGGGTGTCCGGTGATATTTCCATTGAGAAACCCAGAAGCGTGAAAGAAGGACGGCTGATGGAGCTTTGTGGCGTAAAGTCCACAAAATTGATACCGCCTCTGATGACTGCTGAAGTAGAGACGACTTCGGAGATGACACGGACAGAAGAGAAAGCAGGAATAAATTGCTATATCTATAAGGAAAATACTTACTTCTGTAATAAGCCATTGGAATTGGACGGCGGCCGTGAAAAGCAAATGCGCGAATGGTACGGCATGGTATTGCAGAAAGGTGGCGCGTCCATGACGCGCCGTTCAGAAGATTCCGACAAGTTGGAAACGTTCCGTGTGCCAGGCAAGGGCGCGACAGGATGGGTCTTGTGGAACGGCGGCGCGGAAGACGTAACCGTTTCGCGTGGCGGCCATTCCATTACCGTGCATCCGAAGCGCATCGGCTATCTGCAGATAGCCGATGATGGGGCACTGCAAGTGAAAGAAGAGCTGTAAGAGCTTAAAGCCCAAAGCTTAAAGCTTAAAGCGAAATACAAGGGAGCTTCTAGAGCTTCTAGAGCCGCTAGAGCTTCTAGAGCCGCTAGAGCTTCTAGAGCCGCTAGAGCTTCTAGAGCCGCTAGAGCTTCTAGAAAAAACTAAAAATCTACAAAAATAGTTGTGAATTTTATTTGACATCCCGTTTTGGGTGTGTATATTTTATTTCGTGACCATGAAAAATGGCTTTTATGCGTAAAAAGAAACACAACCAAAATCAACCATCTTTAACCAACAGGAGGGCATGATGAGCAACAAGACATACCATATCGAAACACTGGCGATTCATGCAGGACAGGTTCCGGATCCGACGACGCTTTCCCGCGCCGTGCCCGTCTATCGGACGACCGCCTACGCATTCCGCAATTCGCAGCATGGGGCCGATCTTTTCGCGCTCCGTGAAAGCGGCAACATCTACGCCCGCCTGATGAATCCGACGGAAGACGTCTTGGAGAAGCGTCTGGCCGCGTTGGAAGGCGGCGCGGCGGCTCTGGCCGTCTCTTCGGGCACGGCGGCCATCTATTTCACCATCACGAACATCGCGAAGCAGGGCGATGAAATCGTCGCCGCAAACAACTTGTACGGAGGAACCTATACGCAGTTCGATGCCATCCTGCCGCAACAGGGCATCAAGGTGAACTTCACGCCTGTCAATGATTTCATCGCGGTGGAGGCCGCCATCAACGACAAAACGCGTGCCATCTACATCGAAACGGTCGGCAACCCCGGCCTGGACATCGCCGATATCGAAGGCTATGCCGTCATTGCGAAAAAGCACCATCTGCCGTTGATCGTTGATTCGACGTTCACGCCGCCGACGTTGCTGCGCCCCATCGAACACGGCGCGAACATCGTCGTGCATTCGCTGTCGAAATGGATCGGCGGCCATGGCACGGCTATCGGCGGCGCTGTCATCGACGCGGGCAATTTCGATTGGACGGATCCGAAATTCGACCTCTACAATCAGCCTGATCGCGGTTACCATGGTCTGCGTTTCGCCCATGATCTCGGCGACGCGAATCCGCTTGCGTTCATCATGCGTCTGCGCACGGTCGGCCTCCGTAACCAAGGCCCGACGTTGGCTCCCGACGCGGCATGGCTCTTCCTGCAAGGCCTTGAATCGCTGCCGCTTCGCATGGCGAAACACAGCGAGAACGGTCTCGCCGTGGCGAATTTCCTGAAGAACCATCCGAAAGTCGCATGGGTGAAATATCCTGCTTTCAACCCATTGGCTTCCAAATACTTGCCGAACGGTGCGAACGGCATGGTCGTGTTCGGCATCAAAGGCGGCGCGAAAGAGGCGCAGCATCTGGTCGATAATCTCGATTTGTTCACGATCATCGCAAACGTCGGTGACGCGAAGAGTCTCGTCATCCATCCCGCGAGCACGACGCATTCGCAGCTTAGCGAAGAGGATCAGATCAAGGCCGGTCTGCCGCCGGAACTGATCCGTTTGTCCATCGGCTTGGAGAACATCGATGATATCATTGGCGCTTTGGATGATGCGCTGGAACTGATCTAATAGGCCGATGGCCTATTAGGCTTATGGCCAATGGCTTATGGCTTATGGGCAATAGCCTATGGCTTATGGCTTATGGCCAATGGCTAAATGAATTAGCAATATCATAGAATACCGCCCGCTGATGCAATTTGCTTCAGCGGGCGGCGTGTTTTTGGGGCGGTGTATCATAGCTAGTAGGCTAGGTTTCTAGGCGACTAGAATGCTAGAATGCTAGTAAAACACCGTTTGGGGCAGAAGTATTTGCCTCCCCAAAACGCTAAACACAAAATATTACTAAAAAACTCAAGATTCATTCTAGTCTCTCTTGGAAAATGAATACCATTTGGGTGAAAATAACATCCAAACAGATGAAAAACTTGCTTATTCCACTTGATTTTATGCTTTTGCGTGGCATAATAATGATGTCAACATTTATGGAGTAAAAAAGGGCAAGTATTATGAAAATCTCTACCAAGGGACGTTACGGATTGCGGATTCTCGTCGATTTGGCGACGCATGACGCAGAGAAGCCGCGTCTTATTCGCGACATCGCCGAATCACAGGGCATTTCGGAAAAATATATCAGCCGTCTGGTGATTGATTTACGCAAGGCGAAGATGATTCGCTCCATCCGCGGCGTCAACGGCGGTTTCCATCTGGCGAAGGCTCCTGATGAAATCACGCTTCTGGACGTGTTGGAGGCCATGGAAGGGCCGCTGTCCATCGTCGATTGCGTTCATGTTCCGAAAAAATGCGACAAGAACACGAATTGCGCGGCGCGCGAGATATGGTCGGAATTGAACGAAGGGATACGCAAGCTGATGCGTGGCGTAACGTTGGCGGATGTATTGACCGCCTACGAAAAGCAGAAGGCGGACTGCGGAATCTTTGATTACACCATTTAGCCGCCGTTGGCGGCGCTTATGGCTAATGGCCTAAGGAGCTGGTTCTCTGGAAGTTCTGGATGTTCTGGATGTTCTGGAAATAATGTGTGAATCCAGCATATCCAGTAAATCCCGTAAATCCAGAGAATTAGCCATTGGCCGCGCAGGAGCGCGGCCTCCCGCCATTAATCCAATTCTTCTTCCAGAATTAATTTCTGTTGTTCAGGCGAGAGTTGTCCGACCACTTCCCAAATATGCTTGCTTTCAAGTGTGCAATGGGAGCGGATGGGAACTTTTGAACAACAGACATGGGTGTTGCAATTGATACAGCGATACCAAACCGTGCCTTTCAATCCGATGAGATGCCATTCATGAGTGTAGCCTGGCTTCTCGCATTTGACGATATCCGGCATGTAGCTCGTATAATAAATATAATGGCAGTGGGCGCATTCGAAGATTTTCTTGCCAGCCGGCATGGGGGCGTATTCAATCGTCGGTTTCGCAAGCGGATTGCCCGGCCCGCTGACGGGAAGCGGCAGCAGGACGGGCTTGTCATTGGCCGATGGTTTCGCATTGTTTGACGACTGACCGCCTTGGTTTTGTGGCTGGTGAAGATGCCGATACGCGTTGCTCTTCAATTTCAGCTTGTTTGCAGGGCTGCGTGGGTCAAGTTTTTCCTCTTTCTGCTCAGTCTGCCTGTAGTTAGGACGCGAACCACGATTGGACTGGCCTTCACCTCCTCTGGGATTGGGCGGAAAGTTAGCACCGCCGTCAAACGGCTGGGCGAGAAGTCCGACCGTCAGGCAGAAGAAGATGAAAGCCAGTGTGATTTTTTTCATGGTTCGCTGTAGTATGAAGAGGAAATGTGTGTGGATTGGTTATTTTGCAGGTGCGGGGGCCGGAGCGGGAGCAGGAGCAGGAGCGGCTGCAGGAGCTGCGGCAGGAGCCGCGGCGGCTTCGGCCTTCTTCTCGGCTTCCTTGACGGATTCGGCAACCTGTTCCTTGACATTCTGGGCATCCTTTTTGACGTCTTCGACAATCTTTTCGCCAACGTTCTTAGCCGCTTCCGCGACTTTCTCCGTGACGGTCTTGTTGGCGTCCTCTTCGGCCATTTTGGCCGCTTCGACAGGATTGGCCGCCTTGGCTTCCTTTTCCTTCTTGTAGTCATACCAATATTTGCCGCCGTAGGCGAGGGCGATCAGAATGAGAATGATCACATAAATAAAGGTATAGCGTTTGACGGGCGTGCCGGAAGCGCCTTTCGGATATTTACCGAAGTTCGTAAACTGGCCACGGAGCTTGGAGGTCAGTTTCATGCGGAGGTTGATGGCCCAGCCGCAACCTTCGAGCACAGCGGAGAGATCCTGCTTGCGCAGTTTGATGTAGGTCAAGATGGTGATGGGCAGCATGATGACCATCAATGCGCAAATGATGGTGATGATGATACCGGTCAGAGACATGCCGGCGAGCGTCTTGGAAATGAACGCGAACGCGGAACCTAAAGCCGCGATGGCGACCGAAACGCCGAGGAACATGCCGCTCTTGTCTCCCGCAGGCTTCGCGGCGGGGGCTGCGGCCGTCGTTGTGGTGGCTGCTGCAGCGGCGGCCGTCGGATCGTTGACGACTTTCGTGAAGTCAGCCTGGAGTTTCTTTTCCGCGTCGCCGGACCAGCTTTCGATCTTGCTTTCGACGATG
>JAFZAB010000174.1 GCA_017548425.1 Victivallales bacterium | reverse complement strand
GTTGTCCGCAGTTCCAACGCACGTTGCAGCAACGTGATGCTCTGATTCAACAAAACAGATGCTTCTTCTAGACTGCCCGCCTTGAACGCTTGCTCATAATAAAACCGCCCAGCCTTGATGCAGACATCTGCATCTTGCATATCCACATGCATCGCATCGTTTTGGGTAAACTTCTGTGTGGTGACTGTTGGCTTGGCAGACGGTGTCTGCGCCACCGCCGCCACACATACCAGCAACAAAATCCCTATAAAAAAATAAATTTTGTTTATAATATTCATTGCCAGTATCCTAGAGCTTCTAGAGCTTCTAGTACTTCTAGAAACCATAGCCTATAAGCCATTGGCCATAAGCCATAAGCCATAAGCCCAGCCAAAAACCGCTATTTCATAGCGGTTTTTGGCTGTTGTGCGCGTTTCACCCAGCAGACGCCGCAAACGCACATCGGCAAGCCGCACGTTCCATCGTCAGGAGCGTCCGCAGGACGCTTCACGCTGTCCAAGACGAGTTTCGCAAATTCCCGCCATTCAGGATCTTCCTTACTCTGGAAGGCGTGTTCCGTAATCTGTCCCCAACCGCCCTGCTCAACAGGCAGCGCAATATTCAGAATACGGCTCGCAGGAATGTTCGCGACATTCACCAACGTGTCGAACGGCTGCTTCGACAGATCTTCACCAAAGCGTTTCGCGATGGCTTCGCGCAACGCCTTCTCGCCCTCGGCGTCGATCTGGCTGCCTTCGCTGCGGGAGAACGAATAATCGCCGAAATACTGCACGTTCAAATCCAGCCAAGCGATGACCAGATTCAAACTGTTCTTGTCTTCCAGCAACGGCTTGCAATGACCGCCCATCAGTTTCTTCATCAGATTGCTTGCATGGGAGAAATAGTCGCGCGGCACGCTGGAACCAGTCTCCTGATTACGCTGCGCGAGACGGATGCTACCGGGAACTCTCATGATATTCATATATGACTGCGAATACCGCGTCCATATTGAATGACGCTGTTTCATGATGCCGCGCAAGTCCAGTTTTTCCGTAGCTTTACCGAAGCCATGGCAACTGATGCAATAGCGGTCCCATACGGGCTGAACAGAACGCATGTAACTGAAGCCGCCTTCGTAGTCCGCGCCCGGAAGTGGCTTGATTTCATCAGGTTGCTTCATCGACATCGGACGCGCGGGCGCCGTCTGCGAACGGTTTTCATGGCAACCAACACAGCTTAGCAGTTCGCCGCCCTGCACATAGATAAATGAACGCATCGTCATGATCGCCTGTCCGTTTTCATCCAAAGCCTGTAGTTGCAACGGCTTGCCGGACGGCAGATGGAAGAACGCGGAACCATCTTCGCGAACGGGTACGGTTCCTTCAACCTTCTTCGTGATTTCGTTGTCCGCCACACTGCGGCTCGGAACAGACGCCGTCGGCTGGCAGATGATGGAATTGACGCGCAAGGATTTCACCTTCGCACCGAAATCCATGCGGCCGATGTTCGCGTTCTGGATATAGACCAAGCCGGGCTTGTCGTCATTCGCATTCGCCAACAACGAACACATGTTCGGCGGCATGGGGCGGCTCTGGATTGGAATCGGGCAGATGCAGGACATGTTCGGATCGACGTAAATCTCTTCACGGCCGCCCATTGTATCAATCAGCCAAATGCGGTATGCGTTGACCGACTGGACGCCGCCTTCGAAGACGATTGGCTCTTCGGAACGCGCCACGAGCGTCAGTTCCGCATTCAGCGGCCACGGTGACGTAAACGGATGATCCGTGCGGCCTTCGCCTTCGGGGAAGCGCTCTTCCGGCGTGATGCGCGTAATTGGCTCCGGCCCGTCTTCGCCGAGTTTCGGATCGATATGGATGATGGATCCAGCCGTGTAGGAATGGTGGGCCATCGCCGTCGCAATGATTTTGTCCGAGCCCGGAATCAATCTCGCCTCCGCGATCATGTATGGGTTGCGCGTGTAGTTGCCATAGAAATGGGCCGTGCCCGTACCGTCCGGACGCATCGTCCAAAGGCTCTGGTAAATCGTGTCATGACGGTTGATGTAGTCCCAACGCGTGTAGATCAAGCGGCCGTCCGGCAGGACGCTCGGATCCCATTCGTTCGCTTCGCCAAACGACAACGGACGGATGTTCTTGCCGTCGCCATCCATTCTGTAGAGGAAGTAGGCGGGCGTGTAACGACCGCCATGGCAACGGCCAAAGGACTGGCAACGCGTTGAAGTGAAGGCAATTCCGCCATCCGGCAGATAGCATGGGTCGAAATCTTCGATCAGCACTGTGTTACGGTTTCCGGCACGTACCATGGGATCGTCTTTCGTTCCCGTAATCTGGCGGAGGCCGCTGCCATCGACGCCAATTTCATAGATGAAGAAACGGCGGTTATTCGCATTCTTTACTGAATGGTCGCAGTAGGAGAACAGAATCTTCTTGCCGTCATAGGACAGATCCGGATGGGCCACGCTGCCCAACGGCAACTTGCCTTCCAACAGCACTTCTTCGCGCGGCTTCGCGGACTTCCAATCATGCAACACGACTAGCCCCGCGCCCGGACGGCTACGACGTCCCAAATACTGATCCACCATGTGGCTGTACGTCGTCGGCGGTTGTTTATTGATCAGCAAGTCGTTGAACGCCAACGCTGGATGCTTGAAGAGGATTTCGCGACGCAACGCACGAAGTTCTTTCGTGAGATCGGTCCAGTCGCTTTTCGCCTCAGAATTCCGCTTGTCTTCGATACTGGCGCGAATAGCGGCGAGTTTCTCCGCATAACCGTCCATCGGCGTTGCCTTCGAAACATAGTCCAGCGTGCGTTCCGCCAACGCCATGATGCTGTCGATTTCCGACATCGACGTCAAAGCATCCCGCGTCTGGACATACAGCTTCAAATAATCGAACTGCGTCGTTTTCGCATCAGCCTGCAAGGCAGCCAGCTTCGTTGAAAAACGTTGTCCGCTGCGGCCCTGTTTCTCCGCCAATTCTTTGATAACGGGAATCAGTTTGGCCGACAGATCCTTGCGATTTTCAATCACATAGCGATGACCACCGCCGACACGTAAATCGCGGTTGATCCAGCCAGCCACCTGCGGGAATTGTTCATTCAGTTTATTCCATGCCTCCATGGCGGCCCACATCGCGGGACGGTCAGAATACAGCGAATATCCCATCCGCCAATCGGGAGCGCCTTGGGTATTTTTGTCACAACCGGCGATGACCGTGAATTTCGTGTACTTTTTGCCAAGTTCGAGGCAGATGTAGCTATTCGCGTGGGCGAACCACCCTTCGTCATAGTCCTTTCCTGCGATGTTCAGCTTCTGGTTGATTTCATTCTTGTTGACGCGTACCTTGTCCCATTGCGCCCAGGAGCTTTTGATTGTCGCCTTGATCGCGGATTCCGTTGTGCCGTCAGCCTTTGTAAAAACGGGATTCACCCAGCAGGAATGGTCGCAACCGTTGCTGTCGCCGCCATCATCGACAATCAGCCAAAGTTCGTCCAGACCAGTCACATCCGCCGTCAAGGTGACAGGCTCTTCGCTCCGTTTGACTTTCAACTTGGCGTCCAACGGCTTCCATGAATTCGCCGGCAGGGCGTCTAAATCTTTCAGAGCTTTTTCATAAGCCACATCCCAACCATCGGTCGGGCCCGCAACCAGACTTCCGCATATCGCCAACAATATCAGTAAAAAGGCTTTTTTCATGATGATGTTCCTTAGTAACGACGGCATCCCCGCCGTCGGGGTGTGGCGGCGGCGTCCCGCCGTCGGGGGGGGGTATAAAACAGTATTGTAAAGAAAAATAGCCATTTATTGCCAAAGTACAATTGTTTAGTAAATATATACTCTGGAAGATCTGGAAGGTCTGGGAAATCTGGATATTCCAGAAAGGCCAGAATATCCAGAATATCCAGCCAATCAGATTTTATCGTCCGATCCCGCCAACGACACAATCGGCACGGCGATCATCGCGGCGACCGCCCCCACACAGACGCTGGAACTCAGCAGCGATTTTAGCCATGGTAACGCCTGGCAGCTGATGTCCGGAACCATCTGCACGCCCAGTCCTGCCGTCAGACCAACCGCCGCAACCAGCAGGTCGTTGGACTTTTTGACGCTTTTCACGATCATCGTCAATCCAACGTTCAGAAAATACGCCGCGGCGACTAGCATACTGCCTCCGAGAACTGCCGCCGGCATCGCCGAAATCAATGCTGAAAGTTTCGGTAGAAGACTCAGAAGTATCAGCATAACAGCCACTTGAAAACCAACGGCATGATTCGTCACACCGCTCATCTGGGCGATGGCGATGTTGCCGCTGAACGTCGTGTTCGCCGTCGTACCACCTAATCCCGCCAGTAAACTGCCGAGACCATCCGCCAATAAACCGCCTGAAACACGTTCATTTTCAACTTTTACAGGCTTTCCATCATTGCTGACCATCGCGATGGCGTGGATGTCGCCATACGTCTCCAACGTCGTCAGAACATAGGCGATACCAAACGGTAGCATCAATTCGAAGGAAAAGTCGGGCATGCCATACCAGAACGGCTTCGGGCAGCCCAGCCACGCGGCTTTCGCGACGGCGTCATAGCTCGCCATCCCCATGAAATGGCCAACGATGTAGCCGACGATCAATCCGAACACGATTGATCCCGTCCGCAGGATTCTCCACGGCGAATATTGTGCCGCGAGAATGCACGCTATCGTGAACGTTCCCAAGCAGATATGACGCCATGTCCCATAATCCGGCCCATAGCCGCCGCCGAACTGCTTCAGACTCACAGGAATGACGGCGCACGCCAGCAGTGTCACAATCACGCCAATCACCACGGGCGGCGCGATTTTCTTCAAATGCCGCGCAAACGGCGAGAGGATGATCTCAACGGGAGCCATCGCCATCGTCATGCCGAAGACCATCGCCAGCCCGCCCATCTTGCCTGCCATGATGGACGGCGCGATGAACATGCTGCTCGATCCCATCATCAACAAATAGCCTGAGCCGATAAACGGCAGTTTGCCGCATTGCAGGCATGTCGTGATGCCGCTGACGAGAATCGCCATTGTCACGATCTGACGTTGCGACTCCGCGTCCGCGCCAATCGCCCGCGCAATGATCAACGGCACCATGACCAATCCCGCGAACATCGACAGCGTCTGCTGCAACGCTGCCACCATCTGCAGACCTTTGCTTTCCCCCTGTCCCCATGACAAATGACCGTATTTTTCTTTTGACATGATGTTTCTCTTGCATGATGATGCGCAAGCTCCGCCTCGCGCAAGACCTTTACAAATCCTTCAACAATCTCTGGCAATTGAAGATCTTCTCCATCAAGCTATTACGCGTATAATAGTAATGATTGGACGCTTCGAAGCCAATCCGCGAATCTGCCCGCATCACGGCCAGAAGTTCTTCCGCCAACGCCATTTCCTCTGTTACGATGGCTTTCATCGCCGCCTTGTCGCCCGCGTTGCGGCGACGGACGAAGCAAATCTGCAAATACGTGCTTCTGAAATGGCAGTATGAAGCCTTCGCGACATTCAGAAGATCGTCCATCTTCTCTTTGTCAACTGCCTTGACCGCAGCCGCTTCCAGATATTGCAGACCTTCCTTCCAACCTTCGCTCAAGATTCTGAATTCGTTTTCGAAGACATCCTCCGGATAGAAGTTGCCGCGCCATGACGTCAAATCATCATACGGATAACCAATCATCGTTGCATGGTAACCCGTTGGCTTATCGTACAAAAGCGCATGCGGACCGTAGTTCTGTGGCGCCGTGTAAATCGTCGCCGTGCTGTTGAACGGGAAATGACGGAAACTCTCGTCGAATTTGTTGTAAGCTTTCAGAACCAACGGTGCAGCCGCTTCTCCAAAGTCTTCTTTTGCAATCTCTTCCTTGCTCTTGGAGAGCAGACGGATGTTGCCGCCCGGATAGCCGCCCAGCGTCCAGCTGAGCATGAAATTTTTCACGCCTTCCTTCCGCAGATTCGCCAAATGCTCCTCCACGAGGCCGGGCACGGGAATGTACGGAACGGCACTCAACTCCCATGTGCAGTTCAACTGAACTTTCGCCACGGTTTCAACGCCCGCTTCACGGGCTGTCTTCCACAATTCCTTCGCCGTCGGGCCAGGCCCAGGCTTCGAAATGGAATAATCTTGCACAACGCCTGCGTAACCGCCGACATTTGTCGGCGTCAGCGTTTCACTAACGCATTGCAATTTAACACCTTTCGGCAACATGCCGATCAAATCTTTATTCCACGGCGACGCCCATGCCCAACTCCATGCGATGATTTCCGCATCAGGCTTCGCCGCCCATGCGCCGCGCGAAAACGCACCGATGACATCCGCGATGACCGCTGCTGGCCCGCGCGGTGCGCAGCGTGGACACGCCGGAGGATGCGCAATGCTTGATTTTGCCCAGCAGTTCGTCAGATTTTCCGACATCGTGATGCAGAACAATCCTCCCAAATCCGGAACTTCCGTGAACAGTCGTTTCACACCGTCTTCCAACATCTTAAGCACTTCTGGATTGCTTGTGCACAACGTATATAGATCGGCAAACGACGCATGGACGCCCTTCCATTCGGGATGATTGTCAAAGAACGCCGCGGGCATCGCGCGCGGCTCATTCAAATACAGCATCAGTTTGATGCCACGCGCCGCCATGCGCTTCGACAGATTGCGCAGATTCTCCAGACGTATTTGCCAGCCGTCCGAATACGGTGTCTCGCCAAACCACGGAACAAGCGAATACAGAACGGCTTGCATCCACAATGCATTAACGCCGTTCGCCGCATAAACGTCCAACATGTTGTCTGGGAACGGATCAAGTTTCGCGTCGATCAGCGGATCGCCGTAAAGCGCTGAATACGAATACAACATTCGTAATTCCTTCGTGTCATTTGCAGGCTTCCGTCCATGGGCGGAAATGCTCTCCAAGAAGCCGAACGGCGGTTCCTCCACCGACGGTTGTTTCGCCCAGACTTCGTCACGAATGCAGCGCAATTCTTCCGTCGCCTGAATCTGTTCAGTGGTAAGTTCTTTATAGAAAGGCTCTTCCACAGTCGGTTTCAGACAGCCGAGCTTGATCCAGAAGAAATCGTCTTCGCGCAGAATGAAATCCAACTTCTCCGCCGTCCAGTCCAGAATCGTCAGAATCTGGTCATACGACAGTAGATGCCAATTCTGGCGGATAATGGTCAAATAGCCTCGTGTCAACCACTTGTCGCATTGTGACTCGTCCAACGACAGCCCCATCATCGCTCCCGCCTGCAACAATTTGTCTGACGTTGTTTTCAGAGCTTTCGCAAGACGTTCCAACGGAACCATCCCCCAGTTGCGCCACAAAACAGCCTGCCATGTCGTCGGAAAATGACGGCATTCCACCGCCGGTTTCGTCGCGCCCATTTCCAATGTGACTGCCATCGTATGATTCTCCTTTATACATTATCATTAATACATGACACATTCTTTCGCATGGTGTCATGATTCAAACCAATCATAATGTATCGTAAGTCAAGATTTGGTCAAGATTTTATCGAATATTGACCAAATCTCGATTTTTATGGCGTTTTGGTCAAGATTTTTAGCCAACTGCGTCATTATTTGAACAATTCACGCAGAGTACCATAATCAATTTTGGGGCTGTCTTGCATGACGTTTTTTACTTTATGCGGTAGAGTTCCACATGGTCGAAAAAGACTTTTCCAACGCTTTTAGCGCAGCCCAGCTGGAAACTCAGCCGACGTTCGTCCTGCGGCGAGAAGAAATAGCCTTCAATCTCACACCATTCGCCCTGTTTTAGATTAGGCGAGAAGAACTTGG
>JAFZAB010000173.1 GCA_017548425.1 Victivallales bacterium | reverse complement strand
TAATCATATAATTCACTAATCTTCTTAAATCATCATTCGTAAGAGGAGTGCGGTGTATGACATTAGATTCTTGGCGGAGAAATGTCATAAAAAATTTTGAATATTGCTTATTAATTGAAATAAAATCATCTAAATGTAATATGTTATTATGACATAAAACAACCAAAATATCTACAACTGCATTTTCTTGTTTGAGTAGTTCTAATGCATTTATTTTATCTGACCATGTATTTTTTCTGCCAGTAATATCATCCATATTATCCACATCATAGGAAGGTAATGAAATTTTCCAAATATCAACAAAAGATTTGTATTCTTTAAGTATTTTTGTATTTAGCAATGTTCCATTTGTATTCAGAATTGTTCTCATACCAGCATTTTTTGCACATTCCAAAAAAGATAAACAATCTGGATGAAGCATTGGTTCACCACCTGTGATTCTGATCCATTTAATTTGTTTCTCTTCTTTTGCCAAATTAATAATATTCTGAAACTTACTTAAACAAAAATATTCAACTTTTTTTTGTGGACGTCCAAATTTTTGGAAGCAAAATTCGCAATTCAAATTACAATTGTTTGTAATTTCAAATTTAAGCTCAAATTCAACTTTTCTCCAATGTTGTTCCAAAGTAATAATATTATTTATTATTAAATCATCTATTTCAATCTCCTTTTCAAGCAATGCATCAACAACCATCGTAGAAAATGGCATTGTCATTAATGATTGCTTATCTGTTATCATTTTACTGTATATACTTATCTATTGCTTATTACTATTTTCAAATATCACAACACAAAAAGGGCGCCTCAATCCGTGATCAACAGAGGTTTAGGACGACCTACATACAAGCACGAAAGGAGACGCCCACAAGGGGTGTCCCTGCCGTGTGCTTGTATGTGATTGTTCTGAAGGTCCTAATTTCTGTTGATCACCAAGCACAGACACTGTCCGCTGAAGCGGCCAGCTATGTCAAAAGAAAGAAAACGCTATTTTACGTGACAATGACTCCTGTTGGTTTGTGATTACCAATCATTTGATTGGGCGAAAAGACAATAAAACAATATACTATAAGCGTCTATATTATGGTTTCAAATGGAAAATCATCATTTGAGGCAATCTTCGCATGAAAATATCCAACGAACGTCACGCTCAGTGGATAGTCTCGCCCTTCGGGCAGATGCAGCGAAGGTGTCTCGCCGTTGAACGAAGGCGGGACGCTTCAGCCACACTAACGCAGTCGCCGTAACATGCATCCCCCCATGTAATGTTCTGCCATCTTTCCTTTTCCTTACACTATATTATATTAAATAAGTATGTTTTTCAACTAGTTCGTTTCATCGTCCATTTGAGATTATCCGTCGTCATAGGCGTCTGCTTCCATGATTTGGCAACCGTTTCTTCCCTATAATGCGTTAATCGTCCGCTACAATGAAATCGGCACGAAAGGCCGCAACCGCCTCGCGTTCGAGGAGGCTCTTGGCGAATCACTGCAACGTGTTCTTTCTCCCGTCGGCAAGCTGAAAATTCTCAACGAACATGGGCGGCTTTTCCTTCTGCCGGAATACAAACAGCATTTCACGGCGGAGGACATTCAACTCATGCGGGACGTGTTGCCGACCGTTCCAGGCCTGTCTTCCCTCTCGCCAGGCTTCTATACGGAACCGACCTTGGAAGCCATCGAAGCCGTTATGGTCCAATGGTTTGACACTGTCTTCGAAGCGTTCATGGCCCAATCGCCCCGCCCCGCTCTCACCTACGCCATGCGGGCTAGACGGGCAGACAAGAAGTTCCCCATGACGACTGACGAACTGGAACGGTATTTTGCAAAACAAATCATCAGCGCCCATCCGGAACTGTCCATTGATTTGAAAAAGGCCAATTTGCTCGTCGAAGTAGAAATCCGCTACCATCAGGCATTTATCTCCTTTGAACGAATCTATGGCGCGGGTGGTCTGCCTGTTGGAACCGCCGGTGGCGTGCTCGCGCTTCTTTCGGGCGGTTTCGACTCGCCCGTCGCCTGTTTCCAAATGATGCGGCGCGGTTGTTCCGTCGATTACGTCACCTTCCATAGCGAACCTTACACGCCGCCCGAATACATCCACAAAATAACGTCTATCGCACGTCAGCTCAACAACTACCAGCCGCGCGGACGCCTTGTGGCCGTCAATCTTCTGCCGGCCCAGAAGGAAATCCGTGACAAATGCCGATCCCGCTACCGCACGATCCTCTACCGTCGTTTCATGCTGCGGATCGCCAATCGTCTGGCGAAACTTTTTGGTTCGAAAGCCATCGTCACGGGAGAGAATCTAGGTCAAGTGGCCAGCCAGACTTTGGACAACATGGCCGTCATTGAAAACGCTTCGGACATGCTTGTCCTCCGCCCGCTGCTCACATTTGAAAAATTGGAAACCGTCGCCATCGCTGAAAAGATTGGGACATTCAATATCTCGGCCCAAAACATTCCCGACTCCTGCACCGTTTTCGCTCCAGACGATCCCGCCACATCCGCAAGGCTGGATTTCATCCTTTTCGAAGAAAAAGCATTGGATGTTGAAGGTCTTGTGAAACAATGTCTCGAATCCGCTGTCATTATCAATCCTGACACCGATGCCCAGCATCTTCTGAAGGATCTGCCCGTCGGCGACCGTCGCTTTACCATATAAAAGGAGCTGTATTATGGAAGACTTACTATATCGCGGAATCATCGACCAACTCAACATCCGTTTCGTTTTGGCGGACTGCCAGCAGACCGTCAACGACATCATTCTCAAGCAAGACTGCGATCCTGTGTCCGCCGCCATCTTCGCGAACGCCATCTCGTCCGCCGCACTCGTTTCATCGTTGCTCACGGAAGATGAAAAATACACGCTCAAGTGGCGTTGTGACGGACAGTTAGGACTCGTCATGGCCGACTGCAACGCGCAAGGTCATATCCGCGCGTTAATCTCCAACCCGCATCTCGCCTCTTCCGCCACGACAGAGGCGGACATCTGGGGCAAGGAAGGCTCCGTCTCCGTCATCAAATCATCGACGACGCAGATTCTCAACTCCGGAACGGTCGAAGCCAATTTTCGCGATCTCGCGCAGGATCTCGCCTTCTTCTTCTCCATCAGTGACCAGATCGAAACCGCCATTGTCTGCAAGAACATCTTCAACGCCGATCCACAGCATCCCATCCGCACGGCCCGTGCCGTCATGCTGCAAGCCCTGCCCGGCTGTGACCTTACCATCTTTGAGCAAGTTCGCAAACGGCTGGAATCCGATGAATGCAAACAACTTCTGACGCCACCCGTCGTCACGGACAATCTGTTTGAAATCATCGTCAAATATCTCGCCAACGGCATTGTGGAGAAGCCGACCTTCTCCATGGAGCATTCCGTTTCCCCGCAGTTCAAATGCAGTTGCACGAAAGAAAACATGATCGCGGCGGCGGCCTCTTTGAGCAAGGCGGAATTGGACGAAGCCTTCAAGAAAGACGGAGAACTGCGTATCACCTGCCAATTCTGCAACACGACGCATGTCATCAAGCCTGAGGACATGGCGTAATTCATGCCGCCTATGGCGGCGCTTATGGCTTATGGCTAATGGTTTAAGAGCTTTGATTTCTAGAACTTACAGAATTTCTAGAGCTTCCAGAAGGCCTTAAGCCATAGGCCTTAAGACATGGCGTAATTCATGCCGCCTATGGCGGCGCTTATGGCTCATGACCAATGGCTTAAGGCTTTTGCTTTCTAGAACTTCCAGAGCCTCCAGAGCTTCCAGAAGACCTTAAGCCATAGGCCTTAAGCCATAAGCAGTCACGCACAGCGTGACTGAAGGCGCAGGCGGGACGCCGCGCGCCACATCCCACGGCGCAGGCGGGACGCACCGCGCCACCTTTGTTTACCGTTTCGCTCGCGGGAAGTAGGTAATCCGCAAGGCCGTGCAGCCGTACGGAACGAGTTCGATATCCAACGGATACGTCACATCCAGTTCCGCCTCATAGATTTCCGACGTCTTGGTCGGATACGGCGCATACGCGAACGGCGCCTTGAAGGCATTGACGCGCAGTTTCACTGGCGGTTTCTCCCACACATAACCATTTGGCTCCGTCTCTTCGACCGTCACATGAACATCCTTTTCATCCAACGCCACGTTCCACGAAATGAACTGTTTACGATAGCCTAGGCTTTCGAATAGCCGCGTTGGCTTCTCATTGATGATTGGATTGACGCCATACCACGCCCAGCCTTCCGGCAGCGGAGTACGCGCATGGCCGTTGCCCATGTTGATCCACTGCTCGGGAATCTGCAACGAAAACGTCAACGCGCCCCGCTGAATTGTCAACGGATAGTTCTTTGCCAAATCGTTCACGCGGGACACGCGCGGCTTCATCTCCAACACGACGTCGATGGTGTCGCCGTCAGCCCACGTGCGGTTCAGGCTCGCACCTTCCACGCCGTTCACGCTGACGCTGCATTTTTCGCACCAATACGGCTTCTTGAGGAAGATTTCAAACGTCTGCGGCGCTTCGGCATGGATGACATAATGTATCGTATTTCTAAAGGGATACAGCGTCTGGCTCTCGATGACGACGCCGTGATGCCGAATGGAATACGGTGCGTATGAGTTGATATGCAGATTGCCCGCCTCATCCGTCAAGGCCGCGAAACGGATGAACTCCGGCAGTGTACCAACCGACGTCACCGCACAGCAGGAAACGGGATGGATCGGCGCAAACAGATGATGCACAGCATTGAAATGCGATGAATGATCGGAAATGTAGATTTGGTTTGGCGTGCTATTGTACTGGATCGCCTTTTCATCTTTCTTGCGCGCGGCTTCGGCTGCATTATAGATCAATTCCTCCACATAGTCTCCGTAGAGCGTATCGCCCGTCACACGGCTCAAGATACCGTAAGTTGTTGTCAAAAAGGCAATATCGCAATATTCCGTCTCCGCGTAGGGACTGACGGGGGCGAGATATTCGTTGTTGGCGACCGGGGCACCAGTCGAATGCGTTGCGGATTTGCGCAATTTCGCACTGCCGTTCACGCTGGCCTGGAGGAAGCGTTCGTCCCCCGTCGCGCTGTAGATCATGGCGGGGCCGCGCAACTGTGCGACGTAGGCGGCCGTGTGATTCGAATTGTATTGGAGCTTCGGAGCAAGATACGCGCTCAACGAATTGCTGAACAAATCGTTACGTTCCAAGAAATCGATGTATTCCAGACAGAAGTTCAGAAGTCGTCCATCGCCAGTCTCATAATAACAGGTCATCATGGGATCGATGATGTACGCCCCCGCATAGCGCGACTTGTTGTCGCCCGCCCAGTTCTTGCAGAACCACAGCATGCAATTGTAAACAGCATCAAAGACATCCCGACGGCCTGTCGCTTCCCAGAAGGACAGCATCGCCTTCATGCCACATGCCGTGCCCCACGCATTGTAGTCCTCCGTTCGGTCATCCTCTGGTTTGTACGCGCCCAAATAACCATCTGGCTCCACGTTTTTCAGAACTGTATCGACCCATTCCGTCGCTTTTTTAATGAGCCCCTCATCACCGAGCGTGAACGCCAGCCCTATGAATCCAAACCAATAATTACCAGATATTTCCGCTCCCCAGCCTGTCTTCACGAGGCCCCATTTGTCATCCGTCTTTTTTGTCGTATAGGGATCCCAAACCATCTGCGGTTCCAAATCGCCCAGATGGCCGCCCATGCCGTCGCGATTACGCTCCAACTGTTCGCGCAGCCACCCTTCCGCCTTGATCGCGCCTAACGGCAATGACTTCCATTTCGAATAATTTTTCATCGTTTCACCCTATTCAAGTTTTCACCGAAAATAAGATTCTTACCTAATTTATAGTCGCTTTTCATATTGTGCAATTTCTATTTACAGAAAGTCGTTGTTCTGAACACATATTTCTTGGATAGAATCATATAATATGCTCACACAAGATTTCATTATTCGGGCAATCCCCCCACATTGTCCACATTCTTCTTTTCCGTCGCTTTGACGCGTCGTTCCAATTTCTTGATGTCTTTTTATGCGAAGTATTACTCCATGTATGAGAACTTGCAAAACATCAATGGCTAATTCATTCACATTTGTAATTGAACTAATGCATTCAGTTCATCTTCCTTCTCAATTAACCATTCCGTCAACCGAATAAGTTCATCTGCGGTAGGCAATTCTTCAGAGCTAGATTTGAAACGTTCACCATTTGCTATTATCGCACGCCAATCAATTGTAGAATGAGCAAGTCTAAATGATCTTGTTAACATACTTGTTGCTTGCCCCGCCTCAATAAAAAGCAGAGAATTATTTCTTTGCTTTGCAGAAACATCCGCAATTTGCACTTCTGCATTCTTCAACTTCTGAATGCAATTCAAAACCATCTCAATACATTCTGAGTCCGACGGGGAAAACGTATGTGATGTACATGGAATCCAGCCATCACCATATACGCCTAACAAATGCCTGACCTGTGCAAAAAGCATCGGTATATCATTCTTTGCAGTTTCCCACAAACGCAATGGACTAACCTTTACGTAAGAATGAATTATGAAATTACGCATATCACCAGATAAGCGCCATGGAATATCAGGATGTGATTTTTGCATTTCTGCAGAAACCATTTTAGCAGCTTCTCCAAGGATTTCAAAATACCGTTCCACAGCGGCACGTTTATCTCGGTCGTCTTGATAAACAGCATAATCGCAACTTGTCGCCCGTTGCAACAACTCACACGCTTCACATATATGCTGTAAACGATCCAGATCTTTATTCATAACGCAGTCATCTCCTGCACAACTTGATCTTTGAAATACCCTTCGCGCAAAGCAGCCATATCGACAACATCGACTTTTGTTTGAAGTAAAATGGTCAATTCATGTTCAAGTCGAATTTGATCAAAAAGTGACGCATTTGGCTGGAACTCAACCATCAAGTCAATATCACTTGCCGCTGTCTCCTCTTCTCGTGCACATGATCCAAACACATAGACCTTTTTAACATGATGCTCATGGGCAATCCGATATATCTCACTTTTCATTCGATGTAATCTTTCAAGCTGTGTCATCATTCTCTCCTATATGCTACAGGTGACGAAAATGTTATTTCATTATTATAATCACATTCATTAGTTTTTCAATACAAACCAAAAGTTTGCCTCATTTTCCTATTTTAAATCTCCGAACAATACCATGATGTCTCTGGCATACCAAAACTCCACATGTTCCTTTTCAACCGCCTGCACGACATCATCAAAAGCTTCTTTCAGAATTACGATTTTTTTCCTGTCCATAATTGTTTCCTTCTATTGTGTGATTATACGATGAAAGACAATCATCCCATTACAGGAAATTGTCTTCAGCTAACCTACCCGCAATCATCCTTCCCTCTGACTTCTCCCTTGAACATTTACTCCTCTTCTTTTCTATCTTTATGTGTTACAAGTGATTATCAGCTAACATCATTTTCCGACCTTCAGGAAAATGTTCCCTTTTTGCCGCCATTTTTCGTGTTTTTTGGATGCGTTCCAACGCCAATCATCCATATAACATTTTGCTTTTCAATATCTTACATTCCTTGAACATTTTCCTGACGTCAGGAAAATGGTCTCTAACTATTGTCTAAATTTTCACATTCCATTAGCATTCAAGTTCTTATAACAATTGTTATTACCGTAATCATAGTTATTGCTGCCATTTCAGCACAGTCAGGAGACCATTGAGCACAGTTGGATCGGTCCAATAACTAGAATGCGCAGTGACGGGATTCACACATAGTGTCCGATGCTGTTCAACACCAGATAGTTGCTGAAACAAAGGAAGAGTATCATTCTCAAATCCCATCACGACCAATAAATCAGCCAAATGCGTAACGGGATCAGCAAGCGTAAAGTAATTCTGCCATTTTCGATACTGGAACAAAGGATGAGTCTGCCCCAACGGTGATCCCATGGTCGCCCAAAGACCAAAAGACAAGCCACTGTAATTCATTGCATCACGAGACAAGACCGTCCCCCAACTATGTGCAATCACGTTCACATCCGCATACCCTTTCATGTATAACTCACATAAATAACAGACAAGGCTTGATTTTGCGATAGTATGAGACAAGTGGTTAGGTACGAATAAGATAAATCCACCGCTTTGAAAGCCGCTCCAGAGAAATTCGTACATGTCCTGATTGCCTGCCAGCTTTTCAATTCTATCGGAAAACGACTCCGACCAATTGACTTCATGCTCCGTCACACCATGAACGACAACCGTCGCGTTCTCCTTATATCGTTTTCGTATCTCCAACATATTACGCATCATATCCATATGACGTATGTCATAGTACCAGTTGGCCACGAATTTGATGCACGAGTAAAACGCCAATAGCCTCATTGTCATACCCATCGTAATACCAATGGCAAATTCTCCTTGCGGATCACGGCAGTTGACGGGATCGTCCAGACAATACGCATACCGATGCCACGTCTGCGGCTTCATGAAATCGGCTGGATGTCGGTCCGCAGAAATGAAACGGCGGATTTCCGGCCAGTAGAACCGTCCACGCAAATAGACCAGGCCAGTGGCTTCATCCTGCCATTCCCCAACATATCCAAATCCATCATGCCCAATGGCTTCCACTCCCCAAGCATCATAGGCATATCGTTCAATCGAACCGTTGCATTCAATTCCACGAAGCCCTCCATGCGCGTCAGACCATGCATGGAAGAACTGTCCATCTATAGTCCATCCCTCCAACTCATGACCATGCATATATGTTGTCAATCGACTGTTCCCATCACGTGTCTCCTTCATTTCCAGCAACATCGGAAGTCCATTACGAGTAACCGTTTCAAACAGGAAATCTCTTTCCACAACATGCTCACGACCATTTTCAAGGCTTACAACACGTTGATGACGCAATATGCCTTCCAAATCATAATCAAAGGAAACCGTTGTGCGCCGTGACAGCGTGACAATGGAAACCTCCTGAAGACGCCCTTCCGCCGACCATGTCCACTCACGAGTTTCCCATCTTCCACCTGTGGTCTCCATCTTGACCAATTCACCACTGCCATTCCATTCGAATTGAGTCTCGTTACGACTGTTTTCAGCCGTGTCAACCATCTTCACAACTTGGTCATTATCATTGACTTGCCATTCACGACGCCGTGTCACCGTTCCGCCTTTCCGCCATTCCTCCTCCAAAAGATTTCCAACTGCGTCATAATGGCCCAACCAATATCTGTCTCCCATTTCATTGGAACGTGAAACGTGCTCTTCAACGAGCCGT
Source organism: Victivallales bacterium (assembly GCA_017548425.1). Taxonomy (GTDB): domain Bacteria; phylum Verrucomicrobiota; class Lentisphaeria; order Oligosphaerales; family Oligosphaeraceae; genus UBA1407. Next base: position 6,481 of record JAFZAB010000173.1, on the reverse strand, counting down.
CCAAGTTCATCATAACACCAATTCAAATGTCGTTCTGCATCTCCCTCTATCTCAACCGCCGCCACACGTCTTCCATTCTTATCCAACGTGTACTGAACATGATAGACATCTTCATCCCCCTGTTTGACCGCCATGCCTACACAACGTCCGCATGAATCATATGCATATTTCTTGCTCCAACCATCTGACATCACAGCATTTACGACCTGTCTATCGGCATCATGCCCATAAGCAATTGCCCATGGCTCCAAAAGTTCATCACCGCCACCAGCCAACATGGTCATGCCATCCAGTCGTCCATGCTGACCACGAGCATAACCGATTTCCATTCCGTTGGCAACCAGATGGTTCAAAGCCCCTTCCGCATTATAAGCAGCTTCCCATAATGGCGATTCTCCATCCATGACGCTAACCAACCGTCCATCAACATCATATGAGAATCTTCGATGGACATCGCCAGAAGCAAGGTCAGCCAACCGCCCATAATCATCATAGGCGGATTCAATGACAGATTCCGACTCGACATCCGTCTCATTTCCCCATGCGGATTGTTTCACAACGCGCCCCAATTCATCATAGAGCCATTCCACACGGTGGCCATTTCCGTCCGTCTGTGATGTCAACTGCCCGCCACGTTTCAAATACTGATATCGCTTCACTTTTCCTAACGGCGATATTTCAGACACCACACGTCCAAGCGCGTCCCGTTCATATCGCCGCACACGCCCCAACGGATCCGTCATCGATACAAAACTTCCACAACTGTCATAACCATATATATAAGTAGGTATTACACCATTGATTTCTGGCAAAGAAACTATGGCAGGACGGCTGTCAAAAACATATTCCATGATTGTCTTTAGCCCTTCGCCGTCCGTCTGCTTTATCACATTTCCATACTTGTCACGAATGGTCGTCCATTCACTGCCATCGGGGAAACATGTCTTGCGAAGACGGCCTATTTCATCATATTCCATTTTCGTCTCATGTCCCGTCCCATCAACCAGTAAAACAACATTGCCCAGTCGATCAAATTCACGGCGTTGACAATGTCCATAATGGTCAATTGTTGTCGTGCAACGACCATTGTTGTCATAAAAATACCGTGTTTCATATCCTAAAGCGGAGACTTCCCTTGTGATTTGCCCCGCCAAATCATGCTCCGTCCGTTCCTCCTGCCAAGTCTCTCCATCGTCCACAATTTCGCAGCAATAACAGTCCTCCGCCGTCTTCACCAGCCGTATCGCCACATCCGCATGCCGATTTCTGCCTGCCAGCCGTCCAACGGTGTCATAGCTAAACATCCACACAGTGCCAAAATAAACGGTTTCAGGGACCTTTCCGCCAACCAGCAGGACTGGTTCCGCTTCAGTTGCCGCAACCACCCTTCCCCCAATATCATACACCGTTCGCGTCACCATCTGTCGCGCCACATCCACCTCTTCCACACAACGTTCCACCACATCATAGCGATACCACTGATGCAGACCGTTGGACTTTCGCTTCTCTGCCACCAGACCACTGCCATCTCGCACAATCTGCGTCCATTCCCCCAGTGAATCATGCATGGAGATGATATTTCCGTTATCATCCCGTTCATAGAACAAACCATATGTCTCCACATCGCCTGTTTCAGGATTGAAACTGCGCTGTTCCAGCCGCGAAAGCTTGCCATGACCATCATAGGAAAATTCCTGTCGCGTTCCGCCAACATAATCCGTCACAGCCGTCCGCCGTCCTGATGCATCATGTTCATACAGGGCAAGTTCCTCACCATTCTCATCCAAATCCGCCTCCAGCAGGCCATCCGATGAAAAACGGCGCTTCAACACAATTCCCATTGGCGTCACCACTCTGTTCGCATGACCACTGGCATCATATTCAGCTTCCATGACACGGCCTCCCGCATCCACAAGTTTCGTGCATTGCCCGTCGCCATTGTAAAAGTCCCGCGTCACATCACCACCGGCGGTCGTGCGGCTTGTCAGATTTCCTTCAGAATCATAGGCTTGCACAATACTCCGCCCCAATGGATCAGTCCGTCTGACTTCATGTCCTGCATCATCGTAGGCAAACTGCGTCCGCCCGCCATCCGCCTCGATCTTCAATGTCATCTGGCCTTTTTCATCAAATCCAAACAGCGTCTCATGGCCATAGCAATCCGTCTGCAACTCAAATTGATCCAATGCATCGCGTATCGCGGATGCATTCGCACCATCCGCATTGCGCAACCCGCAATACCCGCCCAACGAATCGTATTCGATCGCCATCAGTTGGACGCCACGGCCGTCCAACACATCCGTCAAATGATGCGGAAATTGTTCATCCGCATATTCATACACACGAAACAGCTTCTCCTCGCAATTCTTTTCTTTGATGACACGGCACAGATTTCCCCTGTCATCATAATCATACAAAATATCATTTTCGCCATGAACCGACAGCCTCGTCACACGTCCAAAATCATCGCGTTCCATCTGCAGAATCTCTTCCGTCTTACCATTGGATTTGATATGCAAGATGTTCTGTTCACTCAACTTCCAACTTTCACCATTCCGTTTGCGAATGGTTGACAGCTTCAAATCGCCATAACATTCCATCAGACTGGAACCGCCATCTTCGCCAAGCAACGCCGCCTCCCCCAACGGCTCCCGCATATATTCATATTCCGTTCCATCGACATCTGTCAACACAAATCCCGGAAAATCAAAAAGTTCCCAATCACATTCATTGCCAGAGGCTTCCCAGTATGGTTGCATGCCAGGCAATGCCATCAGTTTGTTGGAGACTGTCGGCCGCAAGGTCGCTTTCACATTGGACGGTGCCGTCCAGACGGCATAGTAGGCAAACGACCATCCGCCGCCTTCCTCCAATGAAAAACGGAACGTGCAACGTCTCCCGTCAGGCAATGTCAACGAAACGTCACGGCTGCCGCCGCATCTCACAGACACCGTATTTCCAACAACATCCTGCACACTCTCCCGTTCATCGTCCACTTTACCGCCATCAGCGGAAAAATTCCATCTCCAACCATAGCCAAATTCGCCATTTCGTAAATCACCGCTTGAATACGAGCGTTGTAATTTCAATTCCATCCCGCCAATAGCAACCGCCCCGTCCGTCTCAGAAAATTCAAATACACCATTGCGAAGGCGTTTCTCCAAGTATATGTCACGCAACGAATTGGCAGTTCCATTTTCTCCAATGACCACCAATTCCAACCGATATCGGCCATTGGACAAACCACTCACATCCAATATGCCCAAAAGACCGTCCACGACAGCCCCATGCCAACGCGGTGTTTTATAAATAAGGTTGTCATCTGCCACACCGTTCTGGGCATATTTCAATAGCCAGCCGGCCTCTCTATCCTCAGCCAGACAGGACAGCAAACAACCGTTAACATCCCACAGCCGAAGCATATACTGCACTTCGTCACCACCACTAGCCGTCCCCATGACACGTAAAATCTCCGTATCGATTTCAGCTCCATCCGCTGGTTGGCCCAACTCCGCGACGACACCATCCGCCTTCAACTCCTCCTTACCAGCCATCTGCCATGACCAGACATCGCCGGAACTATATGCCCCCGATTTCACAACTGATGTCGCAATGCCTTCATTTCCAGCAAGATCTACTGCATGAACAGTCCATTCATAAACACCTTCCGTCTCTCCTGTAACGACAAACGACAATTTGCCATGATTATTTTCCAACGTCTTGCTATCCAGCAAACACCCAGACACAATTTCTTTCAAAGCCGTTTTCACATTGCCAAGATGTTCATCTTCAACTAGATATTCTGCATGTAAGACATCATTGCCGTCGTCTTCCGCCTCCATCCATGCAACCATCTGGACAACAGGAGGTTCCGTATCCATAATCCCGCTAATAGTGCGGAAAGCCTTAAATTCACCATTCACCACACTTCCAATAAATCGATAACTTCCGTCATCGCAGGAGATTCCATGCTCATTACAGCCATCCCACATGACACTTACAGTAGAATCGTCACCATTGTAGGAACGAACTGTATTTCCTTTAGAATCAATTACTTGAATCATCCATGACTCACCATTGGACACTTTCAATTCCACAATGGCCTTCCCACGCTTGAAGATATCGTTCTCCAATGACAAGATCTCAATTCGCGGACAAGCCGCACGTAATTCGTCCAATCGACAGAATAGAGCCAAAGCCGTCAACCGTCCCTCCATGCTACTCTCCAGCCATTTGTCACTTCCTTCCAATGCACGAAGCATCCACAAAACATGAACTGACACATCATCCGCCATACCATCAGCCAATGCCAGATCAACATTTCCAAATGCCTTCAAATCAGCATGTTCAACAACAGCCATCTGCCAAGCCGCTGTCTGCCCAACCATCTTCCAGAAGCCAGAATTACTACCAGCCCAATAGCCATTATTTCCAATGACAACTTCTTCTTTCCCAAATACTTCTATATCAGAAGACAAATCAGCGCCTTTTTCAGAATAAACCGTCTGGCCTGCCGCCGCCATTTCCACCACATGACACCATGGTGATTCAATCTTTTCTGACCACAATGACTTCAGAAAAGCAGATGAAACATCATTCATCGCCGCCTTCGTCACCCATCGCCAGTCATCATTCCAATTATTTTTAAACAAACGAGTTACGCCTAAATCCCCAGCTCCAGTATAACCGCTTGTAACGGTTCCATCTTCTTGTGACAGTTTCACGCCTTCCACAAATTTACTCACGCATAGGCCGACTTCTTCATGACAATTCCATAGCCCCATGACTCGTCGCCGCACAGCATCATGGCGTGTCCGCAACCATGCAGCCACACTTTTTCCACTAGACAAATCATCAATTACCAGTTCACATTCGCCATGCCCCATGGACAAGCCATAAGTAACGTGTTCGCAAGCAGTCAAGTAATCTACTACTTCTTCGAGAAGCATGCCGTTTAGTCTTCTCTGAAAGTGCACCGCTACACTCTCGCCAAACACATAAGGAGCTTGTCCCCCTACACGCCTTTCCCCTATCGATAATTGCGGAAATGCCTTCACCCCAGAACATTGCATTCCTTTTTCAAAATTCAGCTCACTTCCATCTCGCGTTCGAGACCATGTCAATGCTACCGTACTCATATCCATTTGTGGAACAATCATTTGGCACACGACTTTATCGTTCCGAACAATCTCCACAGCAATCTCAGACATATATTTCGATGGCAGTTCATCGTATTCACCATATTCCTTCAACACTTCCACAGGCCGTGTTCCCAAAATTCGACGGCTTGTATACCCAGGCATGGTTTGTGATTCATAACATACTTCTAAATCGATATTTGCATTCATACATCGTCCTACCAGACTTTGCCGTTTTTCCAACAGTTGCTCCAATGGGAACGCCGTGCATGCTTGCTTTCCATCCACAACTCCACAAGTGCTTTCCGCTTCAATCTCCTGCCGCCATTCTGAAACCTCTTCCATTGTCAACAGCACTCCTTCTATCTTTGCCTTTTCGCATCCAATCAAGGCTGGAAATATGTCAATCCATTGTTTTCCAATGTGCTCCATCGTTTTTTCCGTACCAAAATCCGGCGCATAATGCGCATTGCATCGCAGCCAGGCCATGTCGAATTCAAATCGTCCGTCATTCATCAAAACGCCGTTGCCCCCGCCGCCAAAATCATCCAACTGGACATCCGTCTCCCCCAGTTCCCATGGTAGCCACGCCTCCACTTGTGCTTCACTCAAGCTAACTCGACCCAAAACAATCTTTGTTGCAATTCCTTCACGCAGAGCCATTTCCCGAAATGTCATAACTAAATCAAGCATACTGCCGCCACCCGTCAACCAGACACACGCCTCAGTCCTTCCCCAGCCACAACCAGGCCGATGAACGAGCCCGTTCCAGAATTGGTTCATCATATCCAAGATACTGCCCATCAGCATGTTAATGCTTATCACCAACACTAAAAGAATCCTTTTCATTTCAACCTCCATTTCCTGTTATTGATCATGGAATAAATACAACAATCTTTGTCTGGCTGATACCACCAGCCGACCAATTGACTCAGCCGATTGCATTTTTCACAGATAACTGGCATCGATTTATAACACAACGGCCGCTTGGAATGAACAATAATCCTTTTGCTGTCCAACTCCCATGGATATGGCCCGCGCTTTGTCACAATCCGTCCCCAACGAAGTCCCAAGCCATTCATTTCACCAATCTTGGCCCATTCTCCGGGGAGTGCTTTCTCTGTTTGTAATGCAATTTCCAACCGAGTCCATGGCTGATTGATTTCTTCTTGCTGACGTACTGTCCTATCAATTGTCCTAACAGCTTCCCTTCCAGTATTTTCATGAGCATCTTCTCTTTCACCATTGTCCATTGATCTTTTCAAGAAATGTGCCCCATGTCTTTCTGGAACTTCTGGATTTTCTGGATTTTCTGGATTTTCTGGATTTTCTGGATTTTCTGG
>JAFZAB010000172.1 GCA_017548425.1 Victivallales bacterium | reverse complement strand
GTTTAGCAAGCCTGATTTTTATACGAAGATGGGGATTGCATTAAAAGAAGCGAGTGAAACTGAATACTGGCTTGAACTACTGCATGAGATTGGATATTTGACCAACATGCAATTTGATAGTATGAATGCTGATTGCCAAGAGATTTTAAAAATACTAATGGCTATCTCTCGATCAAAAAATTAACTTATAACAATACTTGATGTTTGATGAAAAATGTCACAAAGTGTCCAAATAATAAAGTAAGCGAAGCGCTAAGTTTCTACCTTATAATAATTAAGCATTAAGCATTAAGCATTACTCATTATGAAGACTTCATTAGATTGTTTGCCTTGCTTGTTGAATAATGCGTTGAATGTGGCGCGGTTCAGCACGGAGGATGAAATGGCGCAGAAAGCCATCATGATGGATGTGATGGCGATGATGTCGCAACTGGATATGCGGCAGGCTCCGCCCTATACGGCATGGCGCACGAATGAAATCGCATGGCGACATTCGGGCGGCGTGGATGCGTATATTCCGCAAAAAGACCGTTCGACGGACATGGCGTGGAAACTGCTGGAGTCACTGAAAGAGTCGCCGAACTACCAACCTGATTCGTTTGAATGGCGTGTTCGGCTGGCCGTCGCAGGCAACATCATTGATTTCAGTATCTTCTGGGATTTGGATATTCGCGACGCGATGAAATCGGTTGCGGAAGCCTTTGAGAAGCCAATCGACACGGCGGCCATTAGTCGGTTAGAGACGTTAATGGCGAACGCAAAGAAGATTCTGTATCTCCTTGACAATGCGGGAGAAGCGGTGTTCGACAGCGTGCTCATGGAACCGTATCGCGAAAAAATAACCGTCGGTGTGCGCGGCTTGCCCGCTTCCAACGACATGACGCGACGCGAATTGGAGGCGTCTGGGCTAGGTGGCTATCCGGTCATCGACAACGGGACATGCCTGCCTGGCGTCATTCCTGAATTCGTCAGTGATGAAATGCGGAAGGCGTTGGGCGAAGCGGATTTGGTGATCGCGAAAGGACAGGGCAATTTCGAATGCCTGAACGAAACGCCGTACCCGTTGGCGTTTTTGTTCATGGCGAAATGCCCTGTGGTTGTGAAGCTTCTGAATACGGAGATGCGAGCCTTGCAGGTACGGCTGCAAGGCTGCTAGAAGTCATCATTTAGGGAACCACGAATTAACACGAATGGACACGAAATTTTAATCAAACCACAGAAGACACAGAAGACACAGAATTTTAACCACAAAACACACGAAACATACAAATGCCTCGCTGCCGGGCCGACAATATTCCTAGGGATTTCATGTTTAAACAAAACATTAAACAAGAATGATGCAAACGGCTCCGGCGGCTCGGCGGTTGTCATACGCTGCGCGGCAGCAAAGGACGTCATGCGGAAGCTTGAAGTCTATGGTTCATCAGCTCCGGTTGGTCTCCGTCTGCTCGGCGGTTCGTCATGCGCTTCGCGGGGGGCGATCCAGCCATAAGCTATAAGCAATGAGCCATAAGCGAGCGAAGCTCTTTCAAGCAGCCATAGGCGGCGTTTATGGCTGATAGCTTATGGTCTATGGCTGAATGATTTAAGCAAATGCGATCAGCCTTGGAGGGAGAACTGTATCAGCTTGTCGATGAGGCTGGAATAGGTGATGCCGGAGGCCTGCATCATGCGCGGATACATGCTGATGTTCGTGAAGCCCGGAATCGTGTTGATTTCGTTGAGAATCCACTGGCCGTCATTACGAAGGAAGAAGTCGATGCGGGACATCCCGCTGCATTCCAAGACTTTAAACGCTTTGACGGCGATTTCGCGAACGGTGTCCTGCTGAGAGACGGTTAGTTTGGCCGGAACGCTCAGTTGCGCACCGTCGCCCATGATGTATTTCGCGTCGTATGAATAGAATTCGACCTGCGGGATGACTTCGCCCGGCAGGGCGGCGAACGGTTCGTTCGTGCCGAGAACGGCGCATTCGATTTCGCGGCCGATGACGCACTCTTCGATCAGCAGTTTGTTGTCGTATTGGAAGGCGTCGGTGACGGCGGCTTCCAGTTCGGCGACGTTGTGCGCTTTTGTAACGCCGACGGATGATCCTGTGCGAGCGGGTTTTACGAAGACGGGCATGCCGAGCTTGGCGGCGACGGCGGCTGTGTCCAATTCATCGATTCCCCTGCGGAGGACAATGCCTTTCGCGACGCGAATGCCGTTGGCGGCAAGAAGCTGTTTCGTAAGATCTTTGTCCATGCAGTTGGCGGAGGCGGAAAGGCCGCAACCGACACATGGGCAGTTCAGCATCTGGCAAAGGCCTTGGAAGGCACCGTCTTCGCCGTTGTGTCCGTGGAGGATAGGGAACATGACTTCGAACGGATGCTGTTTGCGGTCATTCAGTTCAACAAGCACGGGGCCGTTTTCGGTAAGCATTGGAAACGAAGGACTTCCCGTATTGGAAAGGGCGATTTTCGCGGGATCATCACCATTGACGACGAAATCGTTGTTTGGGTAAAGATTCCAGACGCCTTTCTTGTCGATGCCGACGAGAAGGATTTCATATTTATCCTTATCGATGGCCTCAAGAACGTTTTTAGCGGATTGGAGGGAGACTTCGTGTTCGGTCGATTGACCGCCGCATGCGAGACAGACGATTGTTTTTGCCATTGAATGAACCTATTGTTAAAATGCCTTGTAAATCAACAGGGGATGATTTTGGGGGAATGTCAGTGTGAACGTTGTCGCAAGTGCTTCGTTGAGAGTGGCTTGCCACCAACGGTTTGGAGCGAGGCCGTTCAGGGGGTATTTGAGATTTTGCGATTCGATATGCGTATCCGGTTCCATGGCGAAGATGGAAATCTGCTGGCTGACGCGGGCTTCGCATGAACCGGATTCGAGCATGACTTCGAAAACGCCGTCATCCGTAACCATCTTGATACCAGGGATTTTTTGCGCAAAATCAACTAACAGGGAGATGTTGCCGAGCGTATGATCTTCACGTTTGCCAGTCGCTCCAAGAATGACGATATCCGTCCAACCTTGCGAAAGACAGTAGCGAAACGCTTTGTTGAGGTCGTTCGTCTCCTGTTCCGTGACATGGACGATCATGGGGGCGAGCTTTTCCCGCAGTTCAGGGGAGATGCTGTCCAGATCGCCGATGACGGCGGTTGGTGTACGGCCAGAATCCATCAGCGCGATGGCGGCGCCATCGCAGCAGACGATGCGGGACGCATTGTCCAGCAGGGCAAGTGGCTGCGGCGCAGTAGGAAACGTGCCGTTGGCGAGAATGATGGTGGGGGAGGGCATCTTTCTGTTTGCCCACGGCAGAGCGTGGGCATCTTCATGCTGTTCTTTGCTCAGGGCGGAGCCTTAGCATCATCATGCTATTTAGAGAAGCGTGTTTGTCTTAGGGCTTCGTAAAGGGCGATGGAGACGGAGTTTGCGAGATTGTGGCTACGGGCGTGTTCGCCGGGCATCGGAAGCGTGAAAAGCCGTTCACGGTAGCGTTCGTAGAAGGGCGGCGGGAGACCATGGCCTTCGTTGCCGAAGATGAGCCAATCGCCTTCCTGGAATGTGAAATCGTAGAGGCTTTTCGTCGTTTTCGTGCTGCAAAACACCATATGGTCGAGACTTGGATTATTTTTTGTCAGAAAATCGTCCCAGTCTTCGTAGATGGAAAGATTCAGATAGGGCCAGTAGTCGAGCCCTGCGCGGCGGAGATGCGCTTCGTCCAGCAGGAATCCAAGCGGCTTGATGAGATGGAGGGCGGCGTCTGTACAGACGCAGAGCCGCCCGATGGTTCCCGTGTTCTGCGGGATTTCAGGCCGGACGAGCACGATATTGTAGCATGGTTTCTTGTTCGCGTCCATCGTCGATCAGATCCGGTAGGATTTGCGGAAGTTCGCGTCGTAGAGCAACTTGAGGAAGATGCCGCCGACGACGGAGCGGGCCTGGAAACCGACCTTTTTGGCGTTGGTCGTTTCATACCAGTCTGTCAGCGGAATGCGGTCAGGCGTCTCTTGGAGGAATTTCATAACGGGGGCGAGAATGGCGGCGAAATCGTCGTCATTGCAGGTGAGCGTCGCGGACCAGAGGATCCAGTCGATCTTCGTGTAGGTGCGGCGATTGTCGAGCGGGAGGCCATATTCGCCTTGAATCTTGCGGTAATGGGCGAGTTCGCGTTTGGCGACGTCTTCGGAGAAGAGATTGAGGCCGAGCAACTTATCCCATACGAGATTGTACTTTTGGCTCCATGTTCCAGGCTGATCGAAGGCGAGGCGGTAGGCGCCGTTTTCGTCGAGAGCGTCCTTTTGCCAACGGCTCGCGGCATCCTTCGCGGCGGCGAGATACTTTTCCGCGATGTCGTTCTTGCCGAGGACTTTGGCGATTTGCGCATAGGCTCCGAGTCCCATGATGGCTTTGATGGAAAGATTCGTGTTGTGGGCGAGATGGCCCGCGAAATCGTCCGTGCAGAGTTGGTTTTCCGGATCGTAGCCTTTGGCGAGCAGGTATTCCGCCCATTTGGTGAACGTGTCCCAATATTTGGAGGCGAATTCGACGTCGTTTTCGAATTTGACGAGCGCTCCCGCGAGAATCAGCATATTGCCGCTTTCTTCAACAGGCATCTGGTTCACTTCGTTCTTTTCGCCGCCGCCATAGACCTGTCCGTTGGCCAACGGATACGTGCCAAGATCGTGCGGCGCGAAATTGTACGGCCAGCGTTTGAGTTCCGCGTAGTTGAGAATCGGAATCAGCATGCCTTTCAGAAGTGCGGGCTGGACAAGGAGATAAAGCGGCGCGGATGGGTATGTCACATCGACGGTGCAGATGCAGCCGTTGGAGAAATTCTCCTTCGAGAAGAAATAGGGGGTGCCATCCGTCGCGGCGACAAGCTTGTGGGCGGCGATGGACTGGCGGTAGGCGATGGAGCAGAGGGCGGCATAGTCGCTGCCGCCGACTTTTTCCGAGTCGCCAAGAAGCTTCTTGTCGAACGCTTCGCATTCCGCGGCGATCTGCGGCAATTCGGCCTCCGCAGCGTTGAGCATGGCGGAGAAGGCGAGGCCGTCGCGTCGCCAGTAGGCGATGAGCTTCTGGTTGAGATATTCCACGCTAAAGATATCGTCGTATGCGGCGATGACGTGGAAGTTTTCAGCGGCGTTGACGGCGAGTTTCAGCGTCGTGGCGGCCGCGGCGGCGATGATGCGCGGGCGGCGGTACGGATTGCAGGATTCGAGACGGTCATCTTCTGGAAGTTTTCCGTCGTCGCGGAATGTGTTGCGCATTTCATCACGGCCACCGAGGGCGGAGATGAAAGCCGTTGTTTTCGGGAGGCCGAGATAGAAATAGCCCCATTCAATGCGGAGATTGTCGCCGACGCGGCCGAGCATGTTCGGGCGGGCGGCGGTGAAGCCGAGCAGATTCATGGTGGCGATTTGGAAACGGGCGCCGAGCGTGGGATCCTGCGCGTCGTTTACGCAGATTTCGCTGCCAAAGTCGATATAGGCTTGAACATCATGGGGCTTGCCGTCGATGGAAGCGACGTTATAGCAGATATATGTGACTGGGCGGGATAGGATGTCCAACTTCTGCGGGAGGGCAGGCGTCAGGAAGGTAAGCGTCAGTTTGACGCCGTCCGCTTCGAATGTGTAAATCGTGCGGGTGGGGAGGACGGTGACGGACGTCTGCGGCAGTTTGTCGAAGCCGCGCGGATTGCCGAGATAGCAGTATGGCTTGCCGTCGATGCGGAGGATGCCGCAGATTTCGTGGTTGGCGCCAGTCCAATGCTTTGTCCATGAATCGTTTAGGTTGTCTGACGGTGACCAGATGGAGAAGTACGGGTCATGGGCGATGAGCGGATAGGACGGATAGCGCATGTTGATTCCTTTGTGATGATGTTATGAAAATTGATGGATGGTATTGAATAACAAATTGTAAACGTATAATATACCTTAATTAATGGAAAGGGGAATAAAAAAGCCTGAAAGTTTTTGAAACTTTCAGGCTTTTAGTGGAGAGAATGTCAATTATGACTTACTTGTCCCAACGGAGATAAGGATCGCAACTGGCGTCGCCCCATTTGAACGGGAAGACGGACATCGTGTCGCTACGGTTGGGGGTCTTGTAGGTCTGGACATGGCCATCCAGATGGAGGACGTTGCACATCTGGCCGTGGCGGACGGTGGGATAGCCCCAGCCGGTATCCGTGCGGTTGGAGATGCTGGGCTGTACGCGCCAGAAACCGTAGTCGCGCGGATTGCCATTGCTCTCATGGGCGTCCAGTTCGATGAAGATCATCTTTTGGGAGGGGGCGGTCATCTGCTGGGCAGGATAGGATTTCTTACGTTGCATGATTTGGGCGTTGCAACCGTAGGAACAGTCGTTGTTCCAGTTGGGGCGATCTGTGGTACCGGGGCAGAAGAGGCACTTGGAATCTAGATAGCCGCCAGAGCAACGGCCTGTATTGCGTGTCCAGCCTTCAAGATTGGCGTAGGCGATCTGCATCATGACTTCGTTCCAGTAGGGGTGCTGGAGGGAGGTGCCGTTGGGCCATTTGTCGCCAGGCGCGCCGTTGTCCATCGGGGGAAGGTAGCCTTGGTAGTCGCTGATGTACATGTTGGAGCCAGTGCCGAGCTGCTTCATGTTGTTGATGCAGCTGATGGCGCGGGCCTTTTCACGGGCTTTCGCGAGGGCGGGGAGGAGCATGGCGGCCAGAATCGCGATGATGGCGATGACGACCAACAGCTCAATCAACGTGAAATGACGTGATTTCTTCATGTTTCTTTCTCCTTGTATTTGTATTGAAGATAATTAATTCAAATTAACTTTCTTTTAATCTAATTGAAAAGAATAAAAAAATCAAGCCGGAAAAAGAAGAATTATGTCCATGGAGGTCGTTTTTTATGATTGCGGGGAATGACAAGGAGTTTTTTTTCTGTCAATCAAAACGCAAAAACGCCCTCCAAACCGTTGTGTGGCTTGGAAGGCGTTTCGATAGATAACTTACGGTTTAGTAATTACTTGTCCCAACGGAGATAGGGTTCGCAGGACGCATCGCCCCACTTGAAGGGGAAGACGCTGACCGTATTGCTGCGGTTCGGTGTCTTGTAGGTCTGGACATGGCCATCCAGATGGGTCACGTTGCACATCTGGTCATGACGGACGGTGGGATAGCCCCAACCGGTATCCGTCAAGTTGGTGGTTGCGGACGAGAGATAACGCCAGAATCCGTACGGTTGCGGTTCACCAGTGCTGGTGTGGGCATCCGTTTCGCAGAAGATGATCTTCTGCGAAGGCGAGGACATCTGCTGGACGGGATAGGAGACTTTGCGGCTCATGATGTTCCAATTGGGACCGTAAGAACAGTCGTTGTTCCAGTTGGTGCGGGCCGTTGCGGCGGGGCAGAAGAGCGTCTTGGAGTCGAGATAACCGCCTGCGCAGGAGCCTGTGTTGCGTGTCCATCCTTCGATATTCGCGTAAGCGATCTGCATCATGATTTCGTTCCAGAATGGATGCTGCATTGATGTCCCGTTGGGATATTTATCGCCAGGAGCACCACTGTCCGTCGGCGGCAGATAGCCTGCGTGGTCGCCTGTGTACATCGACATGCTCGTGCCGAGTTGCTTCATGTTGCTGATGCAGTTGATGGCATAGGCCTTGTTACGGGCTTTGGCGAGGGCGGGGAGGAGCATGGCGGCCAGAATCGCGATGATGGCGATGACGACCAGCAACTCAATCAGAGTGAAATGACGGGATTTTTTCATGTTCTTTTTCCCTTTTGATGGATGGTTTAGACAAATCAACTCATATTCATGATTCAAATTAATTTTGAGTTAATTTATCTGTTTTAGGAAAAAGTCAAATCAAAAAGTCGATTTTTTAAATATTTTTTTCATCATATTGATTCATGTCAATATTTTAAACATTCATATATATCAATATGATGAGTGTTTGGCCGTTATGCGGAGATCATTTCGCGGCTTGTGTCGCAATGCGTTGAGCAATGGAACGCAAGAACTTGGCGTCTTCCGGCGTGATGCCTTGCGGTTGCCACGCAAGATCATCGATGTTCTGTTTGAAGAGGAAAGCGTACCATGTGCAGCCGATGAGATATTCGCCGCGGGAATTGGCGTGGATGCCGTCGAACGTGAATTTCCATTCCTGCGTCTTGGCGTCTTTTCGCCAATAGTAGCCTTTGATAAGAGCACCTTCGTCTTTCGGAAGATTGGGATGGACGGGATTCTTATAGTCGAAGTTTGGATCTGGCGAGACGTTTTTGACGGGCTGCTCCTGGAAGGCGGTCCAAAGGGCTTCGCCGGAGGGGATCATGGGGGCGTTGTATTTTTCGGAGAGGGCTTTATAGGCGGCACCGCTTTGTTCATACATGAGTTGCGCGGAGAAGTTGTTCTTGTTGGGGCCGAAGAAGCGGAAGTTGTCCGGCCGATAGGCCCATGTGCGGTGAATGTAGATTTTCGCCTGCGGGGCAAGCTCCTTGATGAGCGCGACGATATTGTCGGCATATGGTTGCCAAAGTTGCGGCTTGAAGGATTCATGGGAGACGGACTGGATGGTGATGATGTCCCATGTTTCGGCGGTGAGATATTCGCTAAGATTCATGGGCTTGCCTTTGTAGCGGTACGGCTTGTGTTTGGGATCCGCCACGGACTTGAGATGTTCGTCCCAATGGCGTTTGAAGGAGCAACCGCCGATGGCGGCATTACCGAGCACGGCCGTGGCTTTGCCATGTTGTTTGATGATTTCCGCCAGATAACGGTGGGCGTTGACGGAGAAGGAGTTGCCGATGGAGAGAACTTTAAGGGCGGTGATCGGTTCGTCCGCGATGGCGGCGAGGCAGAAAATCACGATGAGCGTCAGGAGTTTTTTCATTTTAGTGGGCCTTGGTTTATATTAATAAAAGAGACAAAAGGGACTAAAGGGACAGAGTTAAGGGAAAGAAGCCGATGAGGGCTTAGGATATTAATATAGCACATGTTGGAGCCAAGATTATTTTCAGACCGAGATTTATGGCGTCTTGTCATACCGCTGGCCTTGGAGCAGATGCTGTTCTGCCTGGTCGGTTCTGTTGACACGATGATGATCTCGTCGTTGGGCGAAGCCTGTGTGTCCGGCGTGTCGCTTGTTGACATGATGAACAACTTCCTCATCAACATCTTCGCGGCGATCTCGACGGGCGGCGCTGTGGTGGCGTCGCAGTTTCTGGGGGCGAAAAATCAGAAGTCCGCGCGTGATTCGGCGACGCAACTGATTGTCACGACGTGTTTCATCGCATGTTGCATCATGGTTTTTACGGAGCTGTTCAAACGGCAGGTCCTCGGCTTCCTGTTCGGTTCGATTGATGACGACGTGATGGCGGCAAGTATCTCGTACTGCCGTGTGACGGCGCTGTCGTTCCCGCTGATCGCCGTCAACTGCTGCTGCGCGGCGTTGATGCGTTCCATGAACAAAACGAGTCTGACGCTGATGAGCTCCGCGATGAGCAACGTCGTGAACGTCATCGGCAACTACCTATTAATATATGTGTTCCACTATGGCGTGGTCGGCGCGGCGGTGGCCACGCTGTTCGCGCGGTTTTCGGCGATGGTGTTTCTGCTTTATCTGCTGACGAATCGCGAATCTCCGATCTACATCACGCGTCATGGCTGGTTGACGCTGAACGGCGGTTTGATCCACAAAATCCTGTATATTGGAATCCCGAGCGGCATCGAAAACGGCGTATTCCAGTTCGGGCGGCTGATTGTCGTCAGCGTGATTGCGAAATTCGGCACGTCGCAGATGACGGCGAACGCTGTTGCGAACAATTTGGACTATTTCGGCTGCATGGTTGGCAGCGCGTTCTGTTTGGCGTGCATCACGGTCATTGGCCAGAGCGTTGGAACAGGCAGCGAAGAGCAGGTGCGGTTCTATGTGCGGAAGATCATGAAGATGGCGTACATGTCCCACATGACGTGGAATGTCCTGCTGTTCATCGTGACGCCGTTCTGGCTGAACTATTACCACATGTCTCCGGAGACTCGCCAGATGGCGTTCTGGCTGATCATGATCCACAACGGCTGTGGCTTCTTCCTGTGGCCGTTGGCGTTCGTTTTCCCGAACGTGCTGCGTTCCGCGAACGATGTGAAATTCACGATGGTAGCCTCTATCGCCTCGATGTTCATCTGGCGGATTGGATTCAGCCATGTGCTGGGCATCGGTCTTGGCTGGGGGGCGTATGGCGTGTGGACGGCGATGGTCATCGACTGGCTCTGCCGCATTACGTGCTTTACGGTGCGGTATCGTCGCGGCAAGTGGGTGAAACTAGCGCATTTGACCGCCTGACGGCGGACAAATGCGCTAGTGCTTATGGCTTATGGCTTATGGCCTATGGGCTTATGGCCTATGGCTAAAGGCTTATGGCCTATGGCTGAAGGTTTAATGATGCTCCGTGCGGGCGATGACCATTTCCTGCCAATCACGATTGAGCGTCGTGAAACGGGCGGACCAACCAGAGATGCGGACGGACAGGTTGGCGTAGTTTTCCGGATGGGCCTGCGCGTCGCGCAGGATTTTCGCATCCGCGACATCGACTTGCAGATAACTGCCGCCATTCGCCACGAAGGTCTTCAGTAGCGCTACGAGTGCTTGGAGGCCGTTTTCGCCTTCAATGGCGGATGGATGAATCTTGATGTCCAATGGCGTGCCGTTGCTTAGCGACGGGTAGTCGTTCTTGCAGAAGGAGTTGATGACGGCCGTCGGACCATGTTTCTCCGTGCCGGGCGTCGCGGAGAAATTCGGTGCGAGAAGAACGCCTTTATGCGTTCCAAAAGCCGTTGCAAGCCGTTTCGGAGCATATTCGAGTTCGCGGCCGAACGTGCTGATACCGACAGGACGCAAGACACCCGCGACATCATGTTTGCAGGAGGCGATTTTGACATAGAGATCGAAAACACGCTTCGCCATGGCGTCCGCCGTCGAGTCGTCGTTTCCGTAATAGACGATGGACGAGGCGATTGAGCGACGGAGCTCTTCGGCGTTCTGCCAGTCGTCAAGCATATGGCGGCGGAGTTCGTCCAACGTCAATGCATGCGTCTTGAAGACGAAATGGTCGATGGCGAGCAGGCTGTTGGCGACATCCGGCAGGCCGCCTGCATGGGTGGCGAAAATCGTGAATTTCGCGCCGCGCCGCGTATAGGGGCGTGCCTTGGCGATGCAGTCATCGACGAGCAACGAGAGAGCGAGCGCGGGATTGTTCGGATCGTTCATGTAATTTGGCATCCAGCCATTTACGTTATCGACATGGGCTTGGAGCTTTTGCCCCCATGCGTCCATAAGTTCTTCGATAGACGTGAACTGCGGCCATTTCGAGGCGTCTTCGCGTTCTTCAGGGGAGACTCCGAAAAGGGCGTCTTGGAAGAGTTGGAGTGAATCGAACGGGCCATAGCCGAAGGCGGATTTGCCGCCGATGATTGTCTCCCAGCAACCGTCGTTCGTGAAGGCGTAGGCGTGGCCGCCGTAGCCGAAATTCTGCAACGCCTTGAGGACGATGTCTTCATTGTAGATGGAGACGATGCCGCCGCCGTGGCGTTGGACGCGGGCGATCTGGCGGTACATCTCCTCCGACGTGCGGCTGTTGACGCGGACGGCGATGGGATAGTCCGCTATATGCAGTTCTTCAACGACTTCTAGAATCAGCATGGCGACCGTCGTGTCAATGTCGCGAACGCCGTTGTCATCGACGCCTGCGAGAATGACATTCTGGTAGTGCTGCGCGTCTCCGGAGCCGCGTTGGACGCCTTTCCATTCGGCGCCTTTGATCCAGAAATGTGCCAACAGCTCGCGGGCTTCGTCAAGCGTTATCCGTTTGGCTTGCAAGTCGTTGAGAAGATATGGCGTCCACAACTGGTCGATACGGCCGAGGCCGGACCAATTGCCGCAGAGGCGTTGGAATTCGAAATGGAACCAGAAAGACTGGAGAGATTCGTAGAACGTTTTCGGCGGATTTTCGGGGACGTTTTTCAGCAAGGCAATAAGCGTGTCCGCATATGGACCGCTGCCGGGCAAAGCGGCGAGAAGGCGGTCCCGCCAGATGCGCATGGAATCGATGACGGAAAGAAGCGAATTGAGAAAATCTTTGTCTTCGTCTGTGCGATCGGGCTGTCCGAGCGAGACGAGAATCTCCTGTTGAAGTCCCTTAAGGCCGACGGTGACGGCTTTTGCGAAGTTGATTGTCGTATGGCTGATGGCGGGAAAACGATGGCCCGGACAACGGTGGGCGGGGCCTTCCAGATAGGTCGCCGCGCCGACGAGACGTTCTTCCGGCAGGATACGGAGCGGGGCGTTTTCGACGATCAGGCGGATGTTCTGCGCAAACAGCTGGTTCAGCGTCGGCGCGGATTCTGGCAACGTGAAATTCGCATCTATGAGCGTGTTTTTGATTTCTTCCGTATCAAGATAGCGCTCCGCCAAGGCATGTGTTTTGTCTGAAAGACGATGCGGAATATCGTAAGTAAGGTAATGGAGACTCATGATTTCTCTTTTGACATAGATTTCTAGATTTCTAGATTACAAGTATATGCGGCTGTTGTATTTCATGGGAAGGCCTTCGCCATAGAGATGGGAGAGATCGGAATGGCAGAGGCAATAGGGGGCCGTGTAGCCGCTGTCGTAGTTGCGGAACTCGAAGATGGTGACGGCGGAGTGCGCGAGATCGAACGTCCCCCATGCCTGCGGCGTCGGAATATGGAACATGTGTGAGAGCCAGATGACGCCGAAGCCTGCGTGGGCGAAGAGTGCGATGCGCTCTTCGTTGGGCGTGACGATGCGGTAGCGGGCACCTTCGCGTTCGTAACCGAGGCGGCGGAAGAAGTCGTCAGACGCATCGACGATTCGCTGATAGCCTGCCCGGGCGTTGACATCTTTGAAGAATTCGTCATCCATCCAATTATAGCCGAGCGAGAGCATATGCGGCGTCATGAATTCATGGTTGGGGCGTGCGCAGATCCAGCGGCGTTTGCCGTCTGGCCAGACGGATGAGAAGTCGTTCCATGCATGGACTTCGCTGGTCCAGTCTTCGATTTGCGCTTCAAGCCGCATGATGTCGCAAGTCGGTTGAGCCGTTTGTTTTGCGCGGACGCACGGCGACGAAAAGACACGGTCGATACCGTGGCGGCAAAGACGTTTGGCGACGGCTTTGGCTTGGAGATGGCCGAGTTCCGTGAGTGCGTCGGGGGAGTAGGTGGGATGGCCGTGGCGGATGAAGAATAGAAGCATGGTCGTTAGTGATCAGTGGTTAGTGGTTAGTGGTTAGCCACCGTCAAGGCGGCGCTTATGGCCTAGGGTTAATGGCTTATGATTTATGTTGGGATTCTGACGATTTTAACTTTGCTGATACGATGCTGTTCTGTTTGCAGGACGGTGAGTTTCAGGGGAGGCGACTTGAAGAATTCGCCAGCGTTCGGGATATGGCCGGCCAGTTTCAAAACGAGGCCGGCGACGGTTTCGAAGCCTTCGTTGTCGATTTCGATGTCGAAGAAATCTTCGATTTCGCGGATGGCTGTTTTGCCATCGCAAATCATTTCGTTTGGCGATTTGTGGACAGGCTTCTCATCCTCCTCACCATAGTCCTGAATGGATCCAATGATTTGCGTTGCAAGATCTTCGATTGTGACTAGACCGATCATGCCGCCGTATTCGTCAACGATGACAGCCATGGGGATGACGTGTTTGCGAAGCTCGGCGAGCATCTGGTTGACAGGCTTTGATTCGGGAACGAAAAGGACGGATTTGTCAACAAACGGCAGGATGGGCTGCTTGCGGAAGGCTTCCGCATCAAGATTGCGTTGCTTTTCAATTTTGATGAGACGACGCAGCTCAATGACACCGATGATGTTGTCAACACGGTCGTTATAGACGGGAAAACGGGAGTAGCCTGTTTCCATGGTCATTTTTTCGACGTCGCCGACAGTGGCGTCGGCGGGCAGCGAGCAGACATCAACGAGCGGCGTCATGGCGTTGGCGACTGGTTTTTCGTCCAGTTCGAGAACCATTTGAAGCATGTCCGCAGAGTTTTGGGGGACGAGTTCCTGTTCGGCGGCGAGTTCCGCAATCGTCTCCAGATCTTCGCGTGTGACGTTGTTCGATTGGTCTTCATGCGACGGCGAGAGGCCGAGCATGGACTGGACACGATTGGACAACCATGTCAATGTCACGACAAGAGGCGTCAAAATGAAATTGAAGAACTGTAGCAGCCGTGCGGCGCGGAGGGAGAAGACCACCGCTCGTCTGCGTGCGATGGATTTTGGCAGTATCTCACCGAATACCAAGATGATAGGCGTCAGGATGACGGCGGAAACGGTTTCATGCCAACTGGCGGGGAGATTGGGAAGGAGGAACGGAAGCAAATGATGCTGGATGACGACGCCCGCGATGGTCACAAGACTGATGTGGACGAGATTCGTGCCTGTCAGAACGGTCGATAGGAATCGGTCGAAATTCGTGATGAACCATTTGACGACCGTGGCGTTTTTGTCCTTCTTTTCCACTTTTTCGTCAATGGCGAGGCGGTTGACGGATGTGACGGCGGTTTCCGTGCCCGAGAAGAATCCGACGAGCGCGAGCAAGAGGACAAGCAAGATGGTGTAGGCGAGCAGGATAGGGGATATCATGGCTGCCCTCCTTGAACGGTCTTGTTCTCTTTCTTGGGGATGGGAATGATGGAGACGCGGTCGATGAGCTTCTTGTTGGTGGGATTCAGGCTGATGACGATGAAACGGTGGTTGCCGATGTCAACATGTTCGTTGCGCATGGGAACATGACCGAGCCCTTCGACGAGCAAGCCGCCGATCGTGTCGGATTCCATGTCGCCAAAGTCTTCTCCCAACGCTTCTTCGACAAGCCGCCGTCTGGTCAGGCCGTTGACGACGCATGCTCCTTCAGGGCTTAATTCGATTTTGGTGGTGTCTTTGCCGGTGGCTGAGAAACGGCCGATGATTTCGTCCAGAATGGAATTAATCGTGAGAATGCCGAGTGTTCCGCCGTATTCGCCGACGACGACGCTGACGCGGTTCGGCTTGCTTTTCATCTGTTCCAAGACCTTGGAAATCTTGAGGGTAGGGGGGATGAAATCAATGGAATAGACCGGTAGATCCTCCGTGGTGTTGCCGCTTTCAAGCTGCTCGCGGAAGTCCGCCAGCGTCTTGTTCGAATCCGGATGGTTGATCCATTTGGGATAGTCCGTGAAAATGGCGACACTCCAGATGTCATCTAGGTCTTCATGGAAGACGGGAACTGTGCTGTGGGGGGAGTTTTTGATTTTCGTGAAGGCTTCGCGGAGCGTGAGCGAATCGTCTATGGCCTCGATGATGGTGCGCGGAACCATGATTTCCGTCGCCGTTATGTCGTTGAATTTGAATATTCTAGTGAGAAGATCGCGGGTGGGTTGCGAGGCGGAGCCGTTTTCGACGGAGGCCGTCAGCGTCGCATCGACTTCCGCCTGCGTGAGCATGTCCCAATGGGAGTCGCGCGGGATGAAAAGGCACCATTGGATGACGTTGACGACGCATTGGAAAATCCATAGGATGGGGCGCATGATGCGCCCCGCAATGTTCAGCGGCCAAGCTGCGAAGCGTGAGATGGCGATGGCCTGCCGATGCGCCACGCTCTTGGGCGTCAGTTCGCCGAAGACCATGATGAGCGGCGTGACGATGACGACGTTGAGCAAAATAGCTGCAACTTCTTGCGTATGATGATCTTGCACGGATTGTCCGTTGACGGCTTGCATGATCAGCATGGCGATTCGATTCGTGAGAATGGCGCACAGCAACGTCAGCAACGTATTGACGAACATATTGCCGACCAGAATGGTCGCGATGAGATGCTGCTGATCTTTAAGTAGCCTGAAGACAAGTGGTTCGGCTCCTTCGCCGTGTTCCATCCGCTTGATTTGCGGTTTGGACAGCGACATCATGGCTGTTTCCGAGCCAGAGAAGAAGGCGGAAAAGCACAGCAGGATGGCGATGAAAAATAATATGGGCAGGATGTCTAGCATTCGTTGGCTGGATATACCTTAAAGATAAAATAATTCAACGAAAATATACATAATATTCGGGCTAAAATCAAGTTTTCTTCTGCTTGTGGGTGAAAAAAGGCGGCGTGGATGCTTCGAATGCCCTGTGAACTTGCTGAAAACGTTGGAAATCGTCATTGGCATGGCTTGTAATCCAGTGCCGTTCAGTTACGTTAAATATTTTTCAAGACAAAGATGGTTTTCGACGAATATGGCTGAAACGAATATTGAAAATAAGAAAAACAACACAAAGCGTCTGGCGGCGTACTGGGGGGCAGGCTTGGCCGTCCTGTTGCTGGATCAACTGACGAAAGTGGTTGTGGATTGGCGCTTTCCGCTGAATTGGAGCATGGATGTCATTCCGGGCTTCTTCAATTTGGTGCATGTGCGGAACTATGGCGCGGCGTGGGGGATGTTCGCGGGGCGGACATGGCTACTGGGTGTCGTGTCGCTCGTGGCGGTGGTGCTGCTGGTGGCGAACTTCCGCCGGATGTCCGAAGGCAACGTGTTCAATGAATGGATCTTAAGTATCATTGGCGGTGGAATCGCCGGCAATATGATCGACCGTTTCTTCCGCGGCTCCGTCATTGATTTTCTGGATTTTCATTGGCGTGAAGTCTATCATTATCCGTCGTTCAACGTGGCGGATATGGCGATATCCGTTGGCGTTTGCCTGTACATCGCATATGCGTTTTTCGGGAAAAAGAAAGACAGTGCGGCGGAGGAAACGTCGAAATGAACGACGTCCGTTGCGTAGCGATTCTCGGTCCGACCTGCTGTTGGAAGAGCGAAGTCGGTCTGCGGCTGGCGGAAGCCTGTGGCGGCGAGATCGTATCTTGCGATTCCATGCAGATTTACCGCGGCCTGCCGATTGGCACGGCGCAGCCGTCTGCGGCGGAACTGGCCCGTGCTCCGCATCATCTGATCGCGGAGCTGGACATCCATGAGCCGTATGACGCGAATCGTTTCGTACAACGCGCAAAACGCGTGTTGGGCGATATTTCTGCCAGAGGCAAGACGGCGTTTCTGGTTGGCGGGACGGGACTGTACGCACGGTCGTTGATCTACGGATTCGAACTACTACCGGCGGATCCAACCGTCTTCAAGGCTCTTGAAGCGGAGCTGGCGATGGATGGAGGACGCGAAAGGCTGATGGAACGTCTTGCGGCGTACGGAGATACGATTCCGGAAGATGTTCGTCTGAATCCGCGTCGTCTGCTTCGCGCATGCGAAGTGCTGTCGTTGACAGGAAAGCCGCCGTGGGTGCAGGCGAAGAAATTCGACAAGCCAGATCCGGCCTATCATCAGTATTGTCTGATTCCTTTGCTGACGATGCTGAAGGAACGGATACGCCGCCGGACGGCGTTGATGTTGGAGCGTGGTTGGCTGGAGGAGGCTGATTGGGCGGACCGCAACGGCCTGTTGCAGACGCCGACGGCGCGGCAGGCGTTGGGATATGCAGAAGTCATTGACTATCTGCGACATGGATTGAAAGGCGGTCTGCCTGCGTTGTGCGAGATTCTGACGAATCGGACAGTGCAGTATGCGCGACGGCAGGTGACGTGGTTCAAACATCAGCATCCGGGAGCGCAACTGATTGAAATCGAACGGGAAGAAGGAGCCGTTGAGAAAATATTGGAAGCAATTCATCATTAACTTCTGGAAGTTCTGGAGACTCTGGAGATTCTGGAAATGGAGCGAATCCAGAAAATCCAGCAAATCCAGAAAATCCAGAAAATCCAGAATATCCAGAATATCCAGAATACCCAGTACAAAACCATGAATACGATTGACAAAGTGAAATTGGCGAAAGAGGCGTCCATTCAATTGGCGGCCTGCGGGACTGAGTTGAAGAATCGCGCATTGGAGGCGATTGCGGCGGCGTTGCGTGCGGAAGCGGCGGCGATTCTGGCGGCGAACAAAGCGGATTTAGCGGCCGCGGAGGCGGCCGGTCTGGCGGGGCCGTTGCTGAAACGACTGGCGTTCGATGAGAAGAAACTCGAAGGTGTTGTCGAAGGTGTCGAAAGCCTTGTGAAATTGGATGATCCCGTCGGCAAGAAGTTGAGCTGCACGGAATTGGATGAAGGGCTCATTCTGACGAAAGTCAGTTGCCCGATTGGCGTCATCGGCGTCATTTTCGAATCGCGGCCGGATGCGTTGGTGCAGATTTCGACGTTGTGTTTGAAGAGCGGCAACGCGGCCGTTCTGAAAGGCGGTAGCGAGGCGTTGAACACGAATCGCGAATTGGCGCGTGTCATCGCGGCCGCGTCTGAAAAGGCAGGCATTCCCGCGAACTGGCTGCAACTGCTGGAAACGCGTTCCGACGTCAATGAAATGCTCGCGTTGGACGACTACATCGACTTGATCATTCCGCGCGGCTCGAACGCGTTTGTGAAATACATCATGAGCCATACGAACATCGCCGTGATGGGCCATGCCGAAGGGCTGTGCCATGTGTATGTCGATGCGGCGGCGGATGTTGCGATTGCACGGAAGGTCGTGGTCGATTCGAAGACGCAGTATGTTTCCGTTTGCAACGCGGCGGAAACGTTGCTGGTTCATGAAAAAATCGCACCGACGCTTCTGCCATTGTTAGTGAACGACTTACGTGAAAAACACGTGAAGCTGCTCGGTTGCGAGAAAACGCGTGCAATCGTCGATATGGAGCCTGCGACGGAAGCGGATTGGGACACGGAATATCTGGACTACATCTTGTCCATTAAGATTGTCGGCGACGAAGACGAGGCGATCGCGCACATCAACAAGCATGGCTCTGGCCATACGGATGTGATTGTGACGCAGGATGATGCGGCGGCTGAAAAATTCATGTCGCTCGTCGATTCGGCGGATGTCTTCTGGAATTGCAGCAGCCGTTTCGCGGATGGTTTCCGCTTCGGTCTTGGTGCGGAGGTCGGCATCAGCACGAATAAAATCCATGCTCGCGGTCCCGTCGGTCTGGAAGGTCTTGTCATCTACAAATGGTTGTTGAAAGGTAATGGCCACATCGTGGCGGATTATGCGGAAGGACGGAAACACTTTACGCACCGTCAACTCTAAACTTACCGTACCGTCCACCGAATGTGAACGGTGCAGTAAGTGCTTATGGCCAATGGCTTATGGCTTATGGGAGGATAGAGACGCCAAAATTATGGCTTGATACAGCGCTAGATTTTTGATTTTTCTGGGATATCTGAGATTTCTGAGTTGTGTATTTGAGTTTCAGATATCCCAGTTATCCCAGATATCCCATGAATTATGATAGAGAGAATTCATAAAAGGTTAAAATTGTAATTTATTGCTAATGTGATATATATGCCTTTTATGGATGCGTTTTGGCTCTTTTTTGTTAAAATGGCTATTTTTATAACCTATTTATATAAAATAAATTAAATGTAATTTTGTCTAAAAAGTCATGATGACTTTGTATGATTTCTTGTGATTCTTTATGATAATAACAGAATAAATTTGCAATAGTAGGATTGGGTGATATAATAGGGTGTAAAAGACAAAAACAGAAAAAAGCAGAATGGAAGACATAGGCGATGGAACGTCGGGAAGCATTGATCGTGCTGAATTTGCTGGGGGGGATCGGTCCCGTCCGTAAGAAGCTGTTGGAGACAGAGTTCGGCAAGGTGGAGGATGCATTGACGGCGGGACGAGTCCGTCTGGAGCGGATTCCGGGCATCGGAGCGAAGTGGGCGGAAGTCATCAGCCAGTGGGAGAGTCGTTGTGATTTGGCGGCGGAGTTGAAACGCGTCGCGCGGGCTGGGGCGGAGATTCTGACGGAAGATGATGACGACTATCCGCCGCTTCTGCGGGAAATCCATGATCCGCCCATATGTCTTTATATATATGGTAATAGGAAAGCGTTGAAGGAGAGTCGCGGGGCGATTGCGGTCGTCGGCTCCCGCCATACGACGGCGTATGGCGTGCGGATGGCGGATGCGTTGTCGAGCGCGGCTGGCTATGCGGGATGGCCAGTCGTTTCGGGGCTGGCCCGTGGCATCGACACGGTTGCTCATGAAGCGACGTTGCGCGCCAAAGGCGTGACGGTGGCGGTTGTCGGCAGCGGGTTGGCATCGCTTTATCCGCAGGAGAATATCGGACTGGCCAAACGGATCGCGGAAAGCGGCGGGGCGGTCATCACGGAGTTTCCGATGTTGTTTCCGCCGGACCGCCGTGCGTTTCCGATGCGGAATCGCATCATTTCGGGCATGTCGCAGGGGACGGTCGTTGTGGAGGCAGGGCTTCAGAGCGGCAGTTTGATCACGGCAAATTGCGCGTTGGAGCAGGACCGTGTAGTTTTTGCCGTGCCCGGTCCGGCGGATGTTCCACAATCGCGTGGATGCCATGCGTTGATAAAAGATGGAGCGAAATTGGTGGAGAGTTTTGCGGACATCGCAGAGGAGTTTGTCCTCCTTCCAGGACTCGGAAGAATGGCAAAAGATGAAAAAACTGATGAGAAAAATACAAAAAGTCGTCCTGTTGAGTTGCAATTACACGGGTTAGAGTTGAAATTATGGGCTTTACTTAACGACGGAGAGCGTTATATTGATGATATGATTGCGGAAATGGATGAAGACGCATCAAGCGTTTTGGCCTCTCTGCTGAGTCTTGAGATGAAGCATCTGGTGAAACAGCTGCCCGGCAAACGGGTGGTACGCGCATGAAACCATTTTCGTTTACAAGTAGATGAAGGATAAGAACATGAGCAAGACATTGGTAGTTGTTGAATCACCGGCGAAGGCTCGTACGATCGGGCGTTTTCTGGGCAATGAAATACAAGTCCAAGCCTCGATGGGGCATGTTCGCGATTTGCCGCAGCATTCGCTGGGCGTCGATATCGAACATGATTTCGAGCCGCAATACGAATTGACGACGAATGGCAAAAAGGTCGTGAAGTCGTTGCGTCAGGCGGCCGCGTCGGCGGATCAGATTTATCTGGCAACAGACCCTGACCGCGAAGGAGAGGCGATCGCGTGGCATCTGCAGGAGATTCTGCGGACG
This sequence comes from Victivallales bacterium, assembly GCA_017548425.1. Classification (GTDB taxonomy): domain Bacteria; phylum Verrucomicrobiota; class Lentisphaeria; order Oligosphaerales; family Oligosphaeraceae; genus UBA1407. The sequence goes on along the minus strand of JAFZAB010000172.1, from coordinate 27,310 downwards.
GCGGGTCATGGTCAGTTCCATCGTATTACGTTCCATGAAATTACGCGGAATGCGATTGAGCGTTCCTTCAAGGAGCCCGGCCAGATTGCGATGGATTTGGTCGCTGCGCAGCAGGCGCGTCGTGTGTTGGACCGTCTGGTCGGTTATCAGGTGAGTCCGCTGCTGTGGCGCAGCATCAAGAAAGGGACGAGCGCGGGGCGCGTCCAGTCCGTGGCGCTTCGTCTCGTCGTGGAACGCGAACGCGAGATTCAGGCCTTCAAGCCGGAAGAGTATTGGAATCTCGACGCGTTGTTCACCTGCCCGGATTTGAACGACACGCAAGTTCGCACACGTCTGTTCCGTTTGAACAACGAAAAGGCGGTTGTCGCGAACGCTCGTCAGGCGGAAGTGCTTGCGGATGCGTTGGAAAGCGCAGGCGTCACTCATCGTGTGACGAAAGTGACGGAGACGCCGCGCCGCCAAGCCGCTCCTCCGCCGTTCATTACCAGTACGTTGCAACAGGCTTGCGGTAGCGCGTTGAAACTGGGCGCAAGCCAGACGATGCGCATCGCGCAGGAACTGTACGAAGGTATCGAATTGGGCAACGGCTCCGTCGGTCTAATTACCTATATGAGAACGGACTCCGTGAACGTCGCGAAAGAGGCGCAGGATCAGGCTCGCGAATACATCGCCGCGAATTACGGCGACGAATACGTTCCGGAACGGCCCAACATCTATCGTAGCCGCAAGAGCGCTCAGGAAGCCCATGAAGCAATCCGTCCGACGGATGTGACGCGGACGCCGGATGCCGTGTCCGCCTATCTGACGGGCCCGCAGCTCCGTGTCTATCGCATTATCTGGAACCGCTTTATGGCGAGCCAGATGTCGGCCGCCCGCCAGATCGACCATGCGGTCGAAATCGAAAGTCGTGGCGGCGATTTGTCATCGCTAGTCTTCCCGCCGGATGACAAGAAGAACGCCATGAAGGGAATCATCTGCACATTCCGTGCGTCCGCTCGTGAAACGGTCTTCCCCGGCTATCTGAAAGTCTATAATATTAAGGAAGTTGGCGAAGAGGACAATCCCGACGACACGGCGCATCCGTTGCCGCATCTGAAGGAAGGCATGATTTGCAACTTGAAGGATTTGATCAAAGAGCAGTGTTTCACGACACCGCCAAGCCGTTATTCCGAGGCAAGTTTGGTCAAAGCGTTGGAATTGAACGGCGTAGGACGTCCTTCGACGTTTGCGACGACCGTCAACATGATTCAGGAGCGCGAATATGTCACGAAAGACAAGAGCAGTCTGACGCCAACGCAGCTTGGCTTCCAAGTGAATGACTTTCTGGTGGAGCAGATGCCGGATTTGTTCGATATCGGCTTCACATCGCAGATGGAAGAAGAACTTGACCAAGTGGAGGAAGGCGAGCTGAACTGGGTCGAAATGCTGAAGGATTTCTATGAGAAATTCCAGAAGTGGCTCGGTGCGAGAAAGAGCGCATCTTTCCGTCTGACTGCGGATGACGCCGCCGAACTGCTGAAGCTGTTCAAGGCGGATTTCGAATTCGACGCGCCAGTGCTTCGTGGCGGAAAGAAATACGACGACGCCAAATTCAAGGAGAGTTTGGAAGCGCAATTGGAGAAGGGAAAGGATTTGACGGAACGTCAGTCGAACGCCCTCTTGAACATGTGTGCCCGCTATGTGAACCGTCTGCCAGCGGTTCAGAAGTGGCTTGACGAAAAGGGATTCGGCGAATTGGTGAACAGTCTCGCGAAGGAAGCGGAAGAAGAGGCGGCGCAGCCGCCGACGGAAGTCAGCCCCGCTTTGCAGAAACTGTTCGACGCGATGTCGAGCCTTGAATGGGAACCGCCCGTCAGGCGTGGCAGCCGCACATATGATGACGGCAAGTTCTTCAAGTCGTTGAAGAAACAGGCCGAACAGGGCAAGATGCTGTCGGACAGCCAGATGGCGGCGTTGCTGAAAATCGCTTCCCGCTATGCGGCGAAGATCGACGGCTATACAGATCTTGTGACGGCGTTGGGCGCGACGATTGCGCCGACGATGGCGAGCACGGGTGAAGCGACCGTCGGCATGGTTGAAGACAAGAGCGCGACGAAAGCGAAAATTGCCGTGGCACCGCCGTCAGCTGAGGCGATTGCGAAGATCGAGCGCTTGTTCGACATGATGAACGAGATTGAAGAATGGCGCCAGCCGACGCCGCATTCGGGGCGTCGTGCGTTCGACGACAAGGAGTTCGCGATGTCGCTCCAGAAGCAGTATCAGCAGAAGGGCAATTTGAGCGACCGCCAGTTGAGCGCCTTGAAGCGGATGCTTCAGAAATATGAAAATCAGATTCCGGACTTCAAGAGCCGCGCCAAGGCGGCAGGCATCGGCGAAGCCGCGCCGCCGCCGGAAGTTTTGGAGGAGCGTTGCCCCGAATGCGGTGCCCCGTTGGTGAAACGCATGGGCCGTGGACGGCCGTTCATCGGTTGCTCCGCCTTCCCGAAATGCCGTTACATCAAGCCGCGCAATAAAGAGTAGTGGCTAGTGGTTAGTGATTAGTGGTTAGTGATTAGATGGGAATTTGAACCGCGTGGCGGTGGTAGGAGCCCAGCCGTGGGTGAAGTGAGCGCTTATGGCGCGAACGTAACCCACGGTATTTTGTGGAGTTGGACATGAGTTTTTGCGAAGTCGGAATCGTGATGTTGGCGCACAACGGCGTTGATTTCACACGATATGCCTTGGAGGGGATTCTTTCGGCGGAGACGCTGCCGCGGGAGATGTTTCTCGTCGATAATTGTTCGGATGATGCGACGCCGCAGTTGATTACGGAGTTTGCGCCGCGTTTTCGCAATGCGGGAATCGCGTTCACGACATGGCGGAACAACGAAAACAAAGGCTGTTCGTTGGCGCGGAACGAAGCGTGGGAAAAAGTCAAGAGCCAATACACGGTGTTTCTCGACAATGACTGTGTCGTCTGCTCGAAGGATTGGCTGAAACGTTTCATCGACGAATTCGCGGCGCATCCGCAGCTTGGCGTCATCGGGCCGAAAATCATCTATCCGTATCAGCCGCACAAGATTCAATGCGCGGGCGTGAGCATCAGCCGTTTGGGCCGTGTCGCGTTCCGTGGCCGTGGGGCTGACCGTGACGATCCGCGCTACCAAAGCTACTGGAACACATGGTCGCTCATCAGCGCCTGCTGGATGATGCGGACGGATTTGCGCGAATCGGTCGGATATCTTGACGAATTGTTCCATCCTGTTCAGTATGAAGATCTTGATTTGTGTGTTCGCGCACGGTTGAAAGGCTTTGACGTCGCCTATACGCCGAATGTTGAAATGTATCATTTTGAAGGAATTACGACGGCGTCATTCGGTGCGGAGGAATACAAGACGAACATCGCCCGAAATTCGCTGAAGTTCCGCGAACGTTACCATAAGCTGTTCAAGACGTTTGATCCAGCGGATGAACTGCCTGCAGACGAATACCGCTGGCTGCGCCATGCGGAACTCGGCCTGCGCATGGAACTGGATCTGACGCAGAGGTAATCCTCTAGAAATCTAGAAGTCTAGATTTGGGGCTCTGCTCAAAGCTGTAGTGGATGTTCCGCTGCGTCGTAAAGCATGGCGATGAGACGGCCAGAGGCGGAGGCGTTGGGGCTCCATGGGAGATACCATGGATTCGTCTCCATATAACGTTCGCAGAGATAGTCTTCCGACGTGCAAGTGAAACGGAGGAACGCCTCCAAAGTTTGTTTTGCAAGATCGTCCCGTCCTGCGCGCCGCCAACCGAAATACCATTGGTTTTCCACGAGGCCGACATACCATGTATCGCCGCCTTTACGTGAATAAAGACCATTTTCGCTGGCGATGCCACGGCGAAGCATACCGCGACGGATGCGGATCATTTCATCCGCATCCGTAATGAATTCCGCATCAAGAACTCTTCCGACATGAAGCTGGAAGAAATTCTTCTTGACCAGTTCCGGATCCGCCTTGCCGTCGTGGGAGATTGGAATGACGAGTTCGTCGCTGTCGTCATTGGCGGCGCGGACGTCATCGACGATTTTCTGGAGGACGCGGCGATAGTCGTCCGCCGCCTTGCGGAATTTCTTCTCATTCAGATCATTGAATTGCGCGGCGGCGTGGGCAAGCATGTCGTAGGCCATCCAGTTACGGATGTCCGTATAAGCCCAGCTGCGGAATTTCAGCGGGTCTTCGTCCGTTGAACGCATAGGCGGGAAGAGGCCTGTTTCATCACGTTGCGATTCAATCCATTGGAACGCTTTGGCGGCTGCATTTACATACTTTTTCCAACAAGCGGCGGCATTCGCTTCCAGACAGTGGCGCGCGAAAATGACGATGACGCTCGCCGTGTCGCTGGCCCAATGGTTACGGAACGGCCCCGCTTCGCCCGTGGGCTTCTGGCATTTCGTGAAGAAGAAATCGATGATTTGTTCCACATAGTCATGGTAGCCAAGCAAGTCCAGCCCAGCGGCATAGGGCCATACTTCCCCAGGCCAGACGCAACGTTGCAGGCCGCCTTGACGCGGAATGATGAAATCCCTTCCATCATCCGGAAGTGCAAGGCATTGAAGCATTTGAACGGCCTGATGTCTTACGAAACGAAGCAGTCCGGGCGTATTCGCAATGCGTTTTGGAAGGCGAAGCGGAGCCAAAGCCACAATCCATCCTTTGCGCATTTCATCATAGGCTGCGTCATAGTTTTCGCATTCCCGAATGCCTTTGCCGATGGCGAAATCAAACGTCGCCGTGCCGTTTGGCGGGATGACAAGCGTGAAACGCCATGCGCCTTTTTCGGCGTCCCATCGCGTTTCCGTGTCGCTGAGCACTTCGACGAAGCGGTCGTTCGAACGGATGATTTTGTTGTCCGCAAGCCAATCATCCGACGGGAGTTTGAGCCATGTATCCAGTTGCGGATCATAGATTTTGTAGATGTCTGGAGCCCCGAAGACGAGGCGGTCCTCCTTGGCGGCACGGATGAACAACGCAAAATCACGGGAGACTTCTGTCGTCCCATTGTTTTTCACCATAAGTCGCGCATAGGCAGATGGTTTGCGCACGACAGGGGCACAGGCCGCAAGCGAGATGTCCAAATCGCCTTCATGCCATGTCTGGCTGTGGGCGGGCAGGCCGTCTTCCGTGACGTTCAGTTCGGCCTTTTTGAAATCAAACGGTTCGTCATTTGGGCCAACCAGCCAAACTGCATGGGAACGGACATGGCGGTAGCGGAACGACCAATCGTCGAGATGATGGACATCTCCATAAAGGATCTTGCCTTCACGGAAAAACACGAGAAGCCGTTCGGCGAGAGGGCCTTGCAGATAGCGGCGAGTCGTCTTGGGCTTCCGCCATCTTTCGGTTTGCGAGACATCATCCCGCAAAGCTTCTTTTAGAATATTTACTAATTCTGTGTATGGTTCATGTCCGCCGCATGTCGTGGTTGAAAGACTCATGGCGTAAGTCCTTTATTAATCGTAAAGTAGAAAAATCACGGCGTGTCGTTTGAATCCTGCGTCAAGAAGAGCTGATCGACTTTCGTGCCGTCCTCACGCGTCTGCAACTGGATGCGGACGAGGCCTTTGGGAAGTTCGATCGGATCTTTGTACTGACGCCATTGGAATGAACTGCCGTCCGTCGTGCCAACGTGCCACGCCTCATGCAGCAACGGATTGTTCTGTTTGTCGGTGAAGACATGGAGGAGGAAGGAATCATCTTCTGGCGTCGGTGCGGAGAAGCATCCCCACAAGTAGTAGGGGCCGCTATTTTTGATGTCAAACTGCCACGTGACAAGACCGTTGCCGCCGCCTTTGCCGCCGACTTCACCGGGAGCCCAGACGAATTTGCCGTTGGAGGCGAGATCGTCTTCGCCGATGGTCATGTTGCTGACGACGGCGCCGGATTCGGCTTCCCATCTGACTGTTTGGCCGGGCATGACGACGATTGTGTTTTTGGAGAGGGCCTTCTCCTGTTTGGCGAGTTCTTCAAAATATTCTTTGATACCAGGCGTGTCTCCCATGATTTCCTTTCCGATGTCGCGTCCGTTGACGGCGAAAATCTCGCGTGGCTGTTCGGGCTGGCAATTGGACAATATGTTGAAAGGCCGTTTCGTTTCGAGGCGGAGCGATGTGGATTCGGACTGCACCGTGATGTCGATGCTGTTGTCTGGAACGACATTTGCCGTCCGTTGCGCCGCCATGAACTCATGGCGCCATTTTGCAAAATGTTCGGCATCAACGCCTTCAGTGTCTGTCACGCGAACATGGAACGCGGCCGCGGGGAAGGAGGCCTTCGGCGGCGGATTCCCCCAAAGGTCATGATGGGCAACGGTGAGGCGGGCAACTTTGAAGACGTTGTTGTCCCATACAAGAGCGATTTGGGCATTGTCGCCTTTGATATTGGTCGCCATCGGCACATTGAAAGCGGCGACGGTTTTTCCAAAACGGACGAAGACGCAGGATTTTGTCGTCAACGGAATGACTTTTGTTTCTGCGGGAACGAGTGTAATAGGCGTGTCGTCAATGAAAATTTCATCGCCTTCAAGTGGGAGGACGATGTGGGATTCAAGCGTGGGATTCGTCGCGGTGGAGAAGTCAAACGGACGATAGACGACAAGTCCTAGAGCGTCTTTCGCAACTTGTGTTCCACCCCAGAAAGGCTTCAGATGGAGGGTTTTCTGATGAGGGCCCGTGCCTTCGTTGATGACTTTCTTGCCGTAGGGATCACGGCGTCCGTCTGCGATGAAATACGCGCGCGGGAGCATTGGATTTTCACCTTTGAAATTGACGGCGAGCGGGATGTCCATGTTGTGGTAGCATGCTCCTGCGATGCCGAGCGCGATGTCGTTGCCAACCCACAGAGAACTGTATTGGCTGCTGTCCGCTCCCCATGTGTAATTGACGGTTCGCGGCGTCGTGGTGGCGAGTTGCAAGATGTCGTCCGTTGGCCGCCAATCCGAAATCAGCATGGTATAGGGCATGCGTCTGTTCGGATTGTCTTCTTCATAAATCTTTGCCGCATAGAGATATGCATCGACAGCACCACGGCCGGACAGATAGTCGTAGTCGCGTGAATGGGAGCCGACGCAACGTTTCGCGGAAGGAAGCGAATTGGCGACGAGTTCCGACCAGAAAAGCTTCAGCAGTTTGTCCGTGATCTGCTTCGCTTCCGGCGTGACGGTGAAGTGGTTAAAGACCTGCAAACAACCGATATCGACGCCTGTGTAGGTGGGAGAATTGTATTCGCAAACGCCGAAAAGGGCGGTCTGCAAAGCGAACGCGCGGAGGCGTTTCAAGCCTTCCGCCAATACTTCCGGACGGTTTAGCGTTTCACCGAGAAGCACAAGATTCTGCGCGTTCATGATGCTGATGTTTGTGTAAGCTGGCGAGACTTTATGGCGGAGACAGCCTTCGACAGAATAGTCGAGAAGTTCTTTAAAGAGAGACGTTTGCGATTCCGTCAATTTGTCGCGGTGGAGAATCCAGATGAGCGCTCCCGTCTCCATGCAGAATTCGACGGCGTTGAAATCCATGACGAGGCCGTCGCGCCATGTCCAGCGGAAATTGCCGAAGCCAGCGGACGTTTTGTCGCGGTCTTGCATGCGGGCGGCGTGTTTGAAGACGTCGTCCAACTGGTCGAGATTGGTTTCGGACTCACAGACAAAGAACGCGTAGGAGAAAAGATCACGAGAGGAAAGCCCCTTGTCCAACGATTTGATTTTCTGGTAGATGTTGGAGCGGTTGACGATTTCCGCAAAGAACTCCTTGCGGGAGATGGTCTGGCCGGTCAGAGGCATTGCCAGAAAGGCTAGCAGAAGCAGTAATAGGCTCTTTTTCATGGTGTTACTCTTTGGGGGCTTGTTCTGTTGTTTGGTGTTTGAAGAATGGCCAGTTGATGCCGTAGAACGCATAGGCGAGGCTGATGCCAAAGCACCACCAGACGAAGGCCGGGCGATAGCATTTGTGGGCGAACGTGAAGCAGACGAAAAAGATCATCATGATGAAAATCAACATCTTAAGACCACGCGGCATCGTCGGCCAAAGGACCTGCCCGAAATGGCGGTAAGGGACGTTCGAGATCATCAGCAGGGAAGTACCGACAACCATGACGGCGGCGAAGACGCCGGCGGCTGGATGATTGAAAAGCGTTGCGAAAAGGACGGAACTACCTGCGAGAATGGCTCCGGCGGGGGCGGGCATGCCTTGGAAGACGCCTTTCGGCATTTCACGGGTGGGATGGAGGAAACGGTAGAGGCGATAGAACAGGCAACCCGCATAGAAAATGGCGATCACCGCGGCGGCCCATGGCGAAATCCAGTCTTCGCTAAAGGCTAGATTGCAGAAGATTAGAGAGGCGATGCCAAGTCCGAAAGATGTGGCGTCCGCAATGTCGTCGAACATGGGACCGTGGGGCGTGGAGCCGTATTTGCGGGCCATGCGTCCGTCGAAAAGGTCGAAGAACTGTCCAACGAAGACGAGCACATAGCAGATGATATAGTATTTGAGCTTGTCTGTGCGGTAGGCCGTAAAGGCGCATGCGATGGCCGCCAGCCCGCATAGGAAGTTAGCCAATGTGAGGGAGTTAGCATACCAGAAGTCGGGGATGATCTTGCAGTAGAACGACAGGAAGGCGAGCAGGGTTGCGGCGATGGTCAGGCAATAGACCAACATGTTGTTAACGAGAATGAAATTACCGAATTTCAACGTTTCGATTTGGTTCAGGGAGACCAATGAAAGAAGAATCGTGACAAGTGCGGTCTTCACTTTGCCAAAGGAGTTGGCGGCTTTCTTCTGGACGAACAGACGGGAGGCTAGTCCAAGCGAGTCGATGACGATGAACGCGATAACCCACGGGAACGGAAGTATCTGGAGTCCAAAGGAGAAGACGGATCCGCAGGACAGATAGAACAACACGGGAAAGTACATGAATTTGTCCGACAGCGGATCAAGCCATTTCCCCATCTCCGTCGAAAGATCGCAGTTGCGGGCGATGGTGCCGTCGGAAAGATCCGTGATCATGAAGAACGCAAACCACAGAGTGGCGGCAATCCAATGGTCATGCGCGGCCAAAGCGGCGGCGATGAAGCCCATGGGCAACCGCAGGACGGAGATGCCGTTTGGATGGAGAAACGGAAGTTTCCGATACAATGGGATGATTTTGGGATTTTTGGTCGTCGTGGTGACAACGAGACGTTCCAGGCCGAGAATGGCAAGGATGGTGCAGATGATGATCCAGTTGATGCTCATTATAGTTGTTAGTGATTAGTGGTTAGTGGTTAGTGGTTATGGCTTATGGCCTATGGATGAATGCTTGGGGGTAGTGGTTTATTTATGTCAATTGATTCTTTATACAATACATTAACGTATCGAAAAGCCGTTTCAATTGGAATAAGAAGGAAAAGGGTGATTTTTAGAGGTGAAACGATTTGACACAGGCTTGAAAGCCGTGTATTCTTTTATTGTATTTTCAGGCTGGTCTCCCCCAGGCTTCGCCTGGGGTTACTCGGATTCAGCCTCTTCGAGGCTAAGTGGTTTTTCTTTTTTCATTTTTTATTGTCAGACAAGGAGCAGACATGGGTTACAAAGGTGCGAATGACATTGTGAATGTGGCGCTGGTCGGATGCGGCGGCATGGGCATGGGCGTCATCAACAATCTGAAGCCGTTTGAAGACGTGCGCGTCGTAGCGGTGGCGGATCCGATTGGCCGTTATCAAGACGATTTCTTCTACAAACGTCCCGTCGGCCGTGAAGTCGCGGCGGAGGAATACACGAAATTCTACGGCGAACGCTTCCCCGGCCATGTGTGCAAAGCGTATGAAGACTTCCGCGTCATGCTGGACGAAATGGACAAAGACATCGACGCCGTCGTTTGCGCGACGCCCGACCATCTGCACGCCTATGTCTCCGTCTATTGCATGCGCCATGGCAAGCATGTTTACTGCGAGAAGCCGCTCGGTCATAACATCCGTGAAGTCAGATGGATGGCGAAGGTCGCAAAGGAAATGAACGTCGCAACGCAGATGGGCAATCTCGGACATGCCCGCGAAGGCATGCGGCAGGCCATCGAAATCATCCGTGACGGCGGCATCGGCACGGTGACGGAAGCCCACGCATGGGTTCCCGCGGCCCGTTGGCACAAGTGGATGACGGCCGTTCCGACGGATACGCCGCCCGCTCCTGCAGACATGAATTGGGACTTGTGGCTCGGCCCGCGTCCCGTCCGTCCATACCACCATGTCTATGCGCCAGTTCGTTGGCGTGACTTCTGGACGTTCGGTCTTGGCGCGATTGGTGATTTCGTCTGCCATGACATGGATTTGATCTGCTGGGCGTTGGATCTTGTTGCGCCGACGACTGTTGAAGCGTTCCAAGCAGGCAAGACGTCGCCCGAACTGACGCCGCATGCGGAAATCTGCCATTACTTCTACAAAGGCGCCTACAACAAGCCCGATCTGCATGTGACATGGTGGGATGGCGGACTGCGTCCGCCGACTCCCGCCTGCTGGCCGGAAGGTCGTGCATGGCCGAGCCGTGGCTCGATGTTCGTCGGCACGAAAGCCACCATGCTGTGTCCCGATCTCGGCGGTCGGCCCGAACTCTTCCCGAAGTCGTATGACGACAATTATACACGTCCTGAACCGTCGATTCCGCGTTCGGTCGGCCATCATCGCGAATGGATCGACGCGATCAAAGGCGGCAAGCCCGGCGGAACGGAATTTGGCTATGCCGCTCGTCTGACGGAACTTGCGTTGTTGGGCGTCGTCGCCATCCGCACAGGCAAGAAGATCGAATGGGACTATGAGAACATGAAGGCCATCGGCGTTCCGGAAGCCGACGCCATCATCAACGGCGAACCCTACCGCGAAGGATGGGAACTCGAATAGGCCTGCGGCCTATGCATATAGGCTTATGGCTTATGGCCTATGGCTTATGGCCTATGGCTTATGGCCTATGGCTTATGGCTTATGGCCTATGGCTAAATGATTAATGATTAATGTAAAACGCCTGCGGTGCGAAAACACGGCAGGCGTTTTTTTGTGTGTGGGAAGTGGCATTTGGTGGCTAGTTTTCTAGCCTTCTAGCCGCCTATTCATAAAGGAACAGCGTCGTGGAGATGGCGGGCAGATCAATCGCGAAGTCTTTGAGATTTTCGCCGATGAGGCGCTTTTCTGGCAACAACATCGTCACGCGAGACGGATGCGGGAGGGCGATGCGGCGTTGGCCGCCTTTCGCAGCATGGACGGCGAGAACGGATTTGTTCGCGTAGATGACGTCGTCCGGATTGTCGTTGAAACGATGGATGCCGTGAGTTGCGAAGAGATTGCGGAGTTCGACGCGATCCAGAAGGCCCGTCGTGCAGAGAATGCTTTCCCAATTGTCGTATTGGCGTGATGCATAAGTGACTTTTCCCGAATCACTTGCCAATGTCCCAAACGCTTTGGCGTTTTCGTCCGCGACGGAGAATAGCGGGCCAACGTCGCCATGGTCTTTCGTGCCCATGAGACGGCCGTCCGCAAGTTTCGTGAAGGGGGAGAAGAACGTCGGCTTGAAGGTGATGTTCATGCCTGCCATGGCGGATGCGGCGGTCGTGTCGGAAATGTCTTTGTCTGTCAGGCAGTCGGGCGCGAAGAGCCAGATGATCGTGTGGCCGTTGCGTTTGAGATTATTGATGACGGCGCGTTTTTCAGTCGTCAAATGATGGCAGTTGAGGAAGATATAGATCTTGTAGTCGCGGAGCTTGCCGCTGGCGAGATCGGCGAACGAGACGGAATCAAAAGGCGTTCCGGAATAGGAAAGCTCCTTCATCTGATAGGAGGTGGTGATGTTGAGAAGACGCGTCGGCATGTCCGTGGCGGAATAGACGGCATTCTCAAAATCGGCGATGACAAGGACTTGCGCAACGGAATCGCAATCGATGTCCATGCTGCGGATTTCCTGCATGGGTTTCATGCAGTCTTCAATGGCCGGATCGAGATACCATGCGCGGCCAAAATCATAATACCAATAGCCGCAACCAAGAGCCAAGGCCTGGCAGAAGTCACGCGTCAGCATGGCGACACTTTCCTGCGGCGTGTTGATGTATTTGTGTCCGTCGTCAGTGGCTAAATGGGTGCGTCCATCCGCCTCCATGAGGCCGAGTTTGCCTCGGCGGCGGTAGGTTTCCGCGAGACAGCGCGCAGGCTGGGAGCCGCCGATGGAGCGGAAGATGCTGCCGTAGCATTGGGGTGAGACTTGGAAATCGACGTAGGGCGAATCGAGAATCTCTTCGTTGTTCAGATGCCAGCCTTCAGCGGGGAACGGCATGTGGTAGAAGTAGCCACAGTAGTTGCCCAGAAGGGCGCGATGGTTGCAGGCTTCCTTGGCGGCGCGATTGCTGACGAGCAGGCAGTCGCGGACGACTTCGCCCATGCAAGTCAGGTAGTCGCAAGTCTTTCTGTCGGCGGCAGGATGACGCAATGTGAAGGCGCCTTTGTGACGACGTTCCACTTTGTCCGGAACGGTGGCGGTATCGAAGGTGACTGCGTTGTCGTTCCATGCTTTTTGCAGGGCGGCTTCGTCGGCGTAGTGTTGTTTCAGCCATGAACGGAAAGCGCGCGTCATGGGGACGCTTGTGTCGGGCATGTCCGACGCCATGCCGTAATAGTGCCATTCCAGATAGACGCCGAAGTCGATGCGGTACGCATAGACGCGTTTGCCGTATGGCGTACTTTCTATGTGTTTGACAATGCGTGAGATGACATCCGCGAAATCCTTTCGCCAGACTTCGGAAGCGTAGGATGGTGCGAGAACGTTGCGGATGGTGTCGCCTTCATGCGTATTGATGGGGCCGGAGGCGTATTGGATCATTTCCTCCGGATGCGCATTCAACCACCAGCGGGGAACGCCGCTGGAGGAGATGCAGAATTGGAAATAGCCTTCTGGAGCCATGACGAGGGCCTGTTCGAGACGGCGGTCGATTTCCGCATAATCAATCGATCCGTCCGGTTTCCAGCAACGCTGGAGGGAAATGCCCATGCCGTAGAGACGGAAGCCGTTTTCATGGAACTTCATAAACTGCTTGCGGAAATTGTCATCCTTGTCCGCAAAATTGTAGGAGCAGTTGTAGTAGCATGGATTGTAGTCTTTTCCTGCGATGTTGACGACGGCTTTTCCTTTGCGATATGCGACGGTACATTGCGGGAGCGTTTCAGATTCCAGTTTTTTGTTGATTTCCACGAGTTTCTTGCGGTCTTCTTCAAGGCGACGGCGAAGATCGAAGCTTTCCTCCTGCGTCAGCATAAACGTCATGTCCGTCAACGACGCCCATGGTTGGGAGATGGCTTCCGCGAAGGCGCGGGAGGGCAGCCATTTCGCCGCGTCGAAATTCGGCATGTTCCAGCCTTCCGGCGATTCAGTGGAGCAGAGCCAGCTGGCGTCCGAGCAAATCTCTTCGACGGCGCCGTCCGCGTATTGAAGCTCAAGACGGCAGATGAGGCCGCCGGAGCCAGCCATGTTGATGACTTGTGAGGCAAGTGCATGGACGCCAGGCGTTTTCAACGCAGATGTGACATCGTTGCCTTTCAGATAGTGGTCATGGAAACGGCCTTCGTTGCCGACCGTCTTGCCGTCGATTTGAACCCAGCCGGCGTCGTCGATGAGTGTGTAGAAGAGGGCTTTTTGCAGGCCGTTTTTGACGGTGATTTCCTTTCGGAAGAAGCGTGGCTTTTCGAGGCCCACGTCAAACGGCTCCGGATAGCAGATCCACTGTGCGGTGGAGGCGGCCATCAAAGAAGAGGCGAGGCAGACGGCAAGGCAGGAGAGGGGGAAGCGTTGCATAGTGGTTGGTGGTTAGTGGTTAGTGGTTAATGCTTAATGCTTAATGCTTAATGCTTAATGAAGAAAACAATCAGACCCAGATATCCCAGATTTGACATTGTATAATATAGTAGTAAAAAAGAATGTTGCCAGAGGCTGAGGTGGCGCGGTGCGTCCCGCCTGCGCCTTGGGAGGTGGCGCGGTGCGTCCCGCCTGCGCCTTGGGAGGTGGCGCGGTGCGTCCCGCCTGCGCCAACCATATAATTCTTCCATGAAGTTGATTTTCATGGCGGGTAGGGTACATTTTGCTTATGAATTGATTGGGACAGATAGGACAACGAAAATTAGGCAGAATATGAAAAAGATTGTATTATTTCTAACTATGTGTTGCGCAGGCATTTTGCCATTGTTTGGAGTGGAGCCGTCGTTTGCGGAACTTCAGGGAATGATCCGTCAATCGCATCCACGGCTGTTCATCAATACGGACACGCTGCCTGCGTTCAAAGCGCGGCTGAACGATCCTTACGCCGAACGACTTATGAAGTTGAAAAAGGAAGTCGATGGCTTTCCGGAAAAGGCCGAATTGGAATACAAAACGGATATCATCGACATCGTTGACGGCAAGATGGTTTTTAAACGGAACATCGGCGACCAAAATGCTGTGGCCTACGGTCTAAAACGCCATGGCGGCTCTGAAGCGTTGAAATGTGCATTGGTCTATTTGGGCACGGGTGACGATAAGTATCTGAAAAAGGCCAACGACTGGCTGCAATTGTCCATCCAATTCATTGAATTGGCGAAGCGTTCGCGGATTCTGCCCGAATGGTATCATTATTCGCGGCAGTGCGCGTTGATGGCCTATGACTGGCTTCATGACGAATTGACGGATGAACAACGTAAAGCGTTCATCGTGCCGATGTTGGAATATGTCCGCTATATGCAGGGGGCCGTTGGCTACCAGCGGAACAATGGCGGCATTGAATCGGGCAATTACGGCGAGCCTGGCCTGATGTGGTTCGCTGGTCTGGCCGCATGGAAGGACGGTTATTGCGACAGTCTTGCGGAAGAGCTTCTGTCCAAAGGATATCGGCAGCATTGCATGATGATGAATAACCGCGAGAGGATGTCGGCTGGCACGGGATTGCTCATGCACATCACGTCCGGATACGTTTTCGGGGCGTATCCGTGGGCGAGCTGCAATTTCCTCCATACGCTGAAAAGCGCGGCGAATCTGGATATGACGAAGCATTGGACGCAGATGCGCGACTATCCGATGTTCTTCTCGTGGATGTCGATACCGAATCCCAAAATCAATGACGGTTTCTGCGAATTCGGCTGGGGGGATGGCAACCACGCCACCAATTCGATGGGCGTTTGGCTCATGTACAACCACATGGCGCAGGTCATTCAACTGTTTGGCGACGCATTTCCTGAAGCCGCGCGGCAGGCCCGTGCCGTCATTGAACTCCTGCCGGAGAAGTCACGCAATTTCAATGACTTGACGGGGCATCCCTATCTGCCGTTCATTCTTGACAAATTCGATCCAGCCGTGAAAAACGACGAACCGGCCGCCGCTGTGCTGTCGAAGAATCTTGCGCAGCATTTTCCGACGTTCGGACTGACGGTCATGCGCTCAGGTTTCTCGGATGGTGATACTTACGCATCCATCAAAGCAGGAGCGACCGTCGATCAGCATCAACATTATGACGAAAACAGTTTCATCATTTACAAACGCGGCTTCCAGGCGTTGGATACGGGAACGCGAAACAATGCGCCGCACCATCTGCTGTACTATCCGCAGACGGTCGCGCACAATGCGATTCTCATTCGCATGGAAGACGAACCGTTGCCGCGCCATTGGTATCCTTCGAACGCGCCGCGCATTGCGCAAATGCCAAATTGCGACGGCGGACAGAATGTCCGCAAAATGGCGCGTTCGCTCGGCTTTGAACAGAGCGACTACCATGTCGTGACAGGCGGTGACGCGACGGCTTGTTACAGCGCGGCGAAATGCCGTGAAGCCGTTCGGCAGTTTGTTTTTATAAAGCCCGATTATTTCGTCATCTACGATCGTGTGACATCTGTGAAGCCTGACCAGCAGAAAGTGTTTTTGCTTCATTCGGAAGGCGAACCGACGTTGACGGAGCGCGTCTGGCGGAGCGGAATCAACGACGGCGCGTTGTTCACGAAAACGCTGTTGCCACAGGAAAACCATGTGGAGGTTATCGGCGGTCCGGACAAGGAGTTCGTGGCGGGCGGTGTCAATTATCCGATCGATCCGACATCGTGGATGGCTAAGACCAAGAGTCAGACGTGGTTGGGAAAATTCCGCCTGGAAATTTCGCCAAAATCGGAAGGCGAGAAGACGCGTTTTCTGCATCTGCTTCAGACGGCGGATGCGACGGTGCCGTCCATGGTCGCGAGCCGCCTTGTCACGACGGATACGCAAGACGGCGTGACGTTCACGACGGCTGAAGGATTGTTGTGCACCGTGATGTTCAACCGCGATGGTGATATCGGTGGAAAAATTACCATTCAAAAGGACGGTAAGATGTTGGTGGAACGTCCGTTGCTGAAGGAACGACCTGTCGGTCGTACGCAGGACGAGGCGTTCCTTTCTGATTTGACAAAAGCCTCCCGTATGGATGTGTTCATGCCAGACGGCTCGTTGCAATTGGTTGACGAAGGCAACACAGGCCGTCTGGAACGACCGCAATGGCTGAATTATGGCGACTCCTTTGTCGCTCAATTCAAAGCAGATACGGCTGGACGGGAAGGCCGTTTCACCATTCGTGCCGTGAGAGACGGCAAGTTGGTCGTGAAATTAATGGGGCCGGATATTCGCGAAGGCGGCGTTATCCAGAAGTATATGGTGGAATATTCCGCTTTCAGCGTGAATGGAAAGTCATATCTACCTGAACCCGTGACAGTTTGGCATAATACGCCACGAATCGTGGAGATTCCCGTGAAGGCCGGCGAAGAGTTGAAGTTGGAAGCCAAATTCCATGCTCTTGGGAAGCAGTGATTTGAGGTGGCGCGTGCGTCCCGCCTGCGCCCGGAAGGTGGCGCGTGCGTCCCGCCTGCGCCTAAGCCTTTTCCCGCAGGCGAGACGCAAGCGGGACCTCCTACCCGCAGGCGAGACGCAAGCGGGACCTCCTGTTATTTCCCATGCGCAGAGAAGATTTCGTGGGGCGTTTTGAGGAGGATGTAGTAGTCGAGCCAGATGGACCAGTTGCGGATGTAGTAGAGGTTGATGCGGACGCGCTCTTCGTAGGAGAGTTCGTTGCGGCCTGAAACTTGCCACAGCCCCGTGATGCCGGGTTTGACAGAAATGATTTCATCATAGGCACTTCCGTGTTTTTCAATCTCTTCTTCGACGATTGGACGCGGGCCGACGATTGCCATGTCGCCACAAAGCACATTCCATAATTGCGGCAGTTCGTCGAGACTGGTCTTGCGGAGGAAACGGCCGAGCGGCGTGATTCGCGGGTCGTTGTCGAGCTTGAATTGACGGCTCCATTCCTGCGCGAGTTTGGGCGATTCGGAGAGAATCTGTTCGAGCTGTTCATCAGACTGAAGTCGCATCGTCCTGTATTTTAGGATCTTAAACTTATGACCTTTTAGACCAATGCGTTCGGAAACATAGAATGCGGGACCGTGGCTGGTCAATTTGACAAGAATTGTAAGAATGATGAACAGCGGGCTGAGCAATAACAGAAACAGAGCCGCAATGAATTTTTCGATGACGGCTTTGAAAAGTCGTGGAATTGGCAGAAGGAGGCCGTTGTGCTGCGGCAGTTTAGCGTTGAAATCTATTTGCGACGCAGGAAGATGGAGCATCCGTTTGGCGATGCTTCTGCCCGCTGGCAACAACCAGATGAGCAGAAACCATGAAACGGCGAGAATCACGCGCGAATAGCGAAGATTGAAGCGGGTGAAAACCAAATAGCAAAACAGCGTCAGAAACGTCAGCAGAACGGATTTGAACTGCGCTTTCAGGGTAATGACGGGATTCCACGGCGGTTGTGTCTGCGGCCATGTGCCGCGGTAAAGACCATGGCATGCGGCGATGATGACATACGTTAATGGTAGCGGCCACAACCGCAGATAACAGCTTGGGTGTAAATCCGCGCCGCTCCCCCAATAGGCGGCGACCGTGGCCGCGATGGTGGCGCAACAGACAAAAATGTCTGTCGCCATCAGAACGAGAAGTTGTAGTAGTCCATTGGGCATGAGGTGGTTATGGTTTTCCGTTTTAGTTTATCGGAACATGTTTGCGAACCATGTGTTGGGAATCTCATGGTCTTGATGGAGCTCCCGCCATGTTTGCTGGACGGTGGTCGGGGCGTAGTCGCGCCAAATGAAATCGGCGCGGAATCGCGTCGCACCAAGATGATGGAGCTGGGCGATCTTGCCGCCGAGCGAGAAGGGCTGTGCGTTGATGACGACGGATTGGCAGTTGTTGTTGATGGCGAGGAGGTGGTCGTCGTCGTTCGTGTTCAGTTTGAGATATTTGAAATCGCAGACGCGTTTGCCCGGGCAGAAGCCGTTGACGGAGGCGTTGATACAGACGTCCGAAATGGCGAGCGGCGTTTCTTGATAGACGATGACGTCGGCCACGGGGGCGAGCGTCTGGAGAAGGTCCGACCAATTCTGCCATGTGTCTGCCGGCGAGAAGGCGACGCGTTGGCAACCAAATGACATGACGGCCTTTGCGGCGGCGCGGTTGGTGACGTAGAGCTGCCAATCCGCCGTCAGATTGATGTTGCTCATGCTGGCTCCCGTGTCGTTGAGAATCTGCAGCGAACCGATGTTGGTGGCCTCCCATTTCCGCCAGCCTTGATGGTAGAGCTTGGCGATCAGGGCGGGATCGAATGGATCGTCGAATTCGTTGCGGACGACGGTTGGAAGCGAGAGGCGGATTTTGTTGCGCGTTCCAACAAGATGCGCGAGTTCATCCAACGTCTCCTCAACGTCTTCCTCTGGCGTGCGTTGCAGGCTGAAGACGATTTCGTCCATCTGCTGGAAGTCTTCCGCCGAGAAGAGATTCAAGAAGTAAATCCGGTCGATTTTGATGGACCATTTGATGGCTTGTGAAAGAACAGGAACGTCTGGCTTCCAGTTACTTATGGAATCACGAACCTGTTTCGTCAAGGCGCTGAAATCGTTGTCCAAAGCCTCTTGGACGTCTTCTGCCGAACGGCGGCGCAGTTCGTTGAGAATCGATGACGGAACGAAAAGGCTGTCCGGATTGTCAACGCGCAAATCCGCCAGTGAAAACGTCGTGTCGCCAAGCCGCGAGAAGCATTCTTTCAACGTCTGCTCAAGACGTTCCGGATTTTTGGCGACGGAGAGCGGCTGATCCATTTTCATGACCGTTTTGACGTCTTCCAGTTCGCGTGGCCCTGCGCAGGGCTGCGCAAGAACGGTCAATTCAGTCGGACGAATGGAGAGTTTGAAATAGACGGGAAAACGTTCGCGGCATTGCGCGGGGCGGGGCGTCTCCCATGAATAGGCCTGCTTGACTTTCTGGGAGGAGTTGCACGTGATTTTCGTTCCATTGGGAATATCCGGATGTCCTTCCGGCAGAGAGACTTCGATGGTATCGCCCGGCTTCGCTTCAAAAACGGATGTCCATGATTCGACGTTTCGTTGGGCAAACAGCCGTATGTCGTTGACAGGGAAACCGAACGGCTTATCCCGTGCGGGAAGTTCGATTTGCAGGCCGTCGTGTTTTTCCAACGGCTGGCCTTTGATCGTGAAACGGACGCGATCCGGCGGCCCCGCGACGACTTCCGTGACAGTTCCGATTTCGATGCCGCGATGGCCGACGACATGCGTGTCCGTAATGCCTGCCTGACGGCGGTTTTTGAGATGGAACGGTGTCCATGGGCGGGAGAAAATCGTTTTGATATCCGCTTCCGAACGTTGCTGTTCACCGGGCTCGAATGTGCCGTCGATAAGATTCCGGTAGTAATTCGTGACGGCGGCGACGTACAGCGGCGTCTTTTTCCTCCCTTCGATTTTCAGTGACGCGACTTTCGCACGGCGCAAGGCGGGAATGATGTCGCCAGCGGCCAAGTCCTTCATGGACATGGCGTTGCATGATTCACAGGGGCCGTCTGGACCTGCGATATTGAACTTCTTGCGGCAGATGTATGCGCATTCGCCGCGGTTGCCGGATTCGCCGCGCAGCGTGGCTGAAAGTTGACAAAGGCCGCTGTAGGAATAGCAGAGCGCACCATGTATGAAAACTTCCACTTCCAGATTCGGAAGTTTCGCAATATCAGCAATTTCCGGAACGGTCAGCTCGCGGGCCGCGACGACGCGTGTGAAGCCTAATTCACTGGCGTAACGGGCGCCTTGCGTGTTGTGGATGGCCATTTGTGTGGAGGCGTGGAGCGTGATTTCCGGAAAGTATTTCTGCACAAGCTGAAAGACGGCCCAATCTTGGACGATCAGGGCGTCTGGCTCCATGTCGCGAAGCCGTGCCAACGTGTCGATGAGTTCCGGCAGTTCGCGTTCCCTAACGAGCGTATTGACAGCGACATAGACTTTTCGCGGCCATTCCGGATTGTTGTGGGCCAGGCCGAGAATGGTCGAAAGGTCATCAAAAGAGAAATTGTCCGCGTCTGCGCGGGCGGAAAAATTTTGTAGGCCGAGATAGACGGCATCCGCCCCATACTGGAATGCGGCGACGCCTGCTTCGAGATTGCCTGCCGGTGCAAGAAGTTCCATAGTCAATTAACAATTAACAATTAATAATTAATAATTTACAATTTACAATAAGCCATTATTTCATCAGTGGGAAGATAAAATGACTCACTTATAATGTAATCTATCAAGTTGGAGTTGCGAATATTGACATGTGTTACTGGCGTTTGAAATGCAGAAAGAGCTGTGCTTTTTCTGCCATGAAAGTGGCATATACTATAAAAATCAATTATATTAATAAATTTACATCAAAAAGTTTTCTACTTTAAGTAAGGCTAACCCTTGTCTTGCTAATCTAAATTGTTTATCTACATCTAGTTATGTTATATAGGAGCTGAACGATGAGTGTCAGAGTACGTTTCGCCCCGTCGCCGACGGGACAAGTTCACATCGGAAATATCCGCGCGGCCATCTTCAACTGGTTGTTTGCGCGTCATGAGAAGGGGACGTTCCTTCTTCGAATAGAGGATACGGATTTGGAACGTTCTACGCCTGAAGCGATTAAGACGCTGTTGGAAGTCATGGAATGGCTTGGATTGGACTTCGACGAGAAGCCGCCGCTTTACCAGACATCGCAGGTCAGCAAGCATCTTGCCGCCGTGCAGAAGCTTCTGGATCAAGGCGATGCGTATAAAGACGCGAAGGGCGGCGGCGGCGAAGCCGTGCTGTTCAAGATTCCGTGGCATGCGGAAAACGTTCCGGGCGTGCATGAAGTCGGTCCGGCGGAAATCGCCGTCCATCCGGAGACGCCCGTTGTCATCAGCTACAAGGGAGTCGATTACGCAGCGTTGTCGTCGAAAGGCAAGGCGGCGCCCGGCGGCGGCGCCCTGGCTGGTTTCAAGGATCTGCAAGTCCTTGATGCGGAAGACAAAGTGCTGTTCGACATCCATGGACAGGAAGAAGCTGTTCTGAAAGGCGAACTGGTGAAAACGATTGAAGGCGCGGCGAAGCTCCGCTTCACACGCCGTGCCATCACCTATCATGATCTGGTCAAAGGCGATATGACGAAGCCGCTGGACGGCATGAAGGACGTCGTGATCGTCCGTAGCGACGGCAGCCCCGTGTTCCACATCGCGAACGTCGTCGATGACATCACGCAGAAAGTGACGCACATCATCCGTGGCGACGACCATGTGGAGAACACGTTCCGCCACATCATGATGTTCAGCTGTCTGGGCGCACCCGTTCCGCAGTACGGCCATCTGCCGATGATCGTCAACGCGGCGGGCAAGCCGTACAGCAAACGCGACGGCGATGCCTTCGTCGGTGATTTCAAAGACAAAGGTTTCCTGGCGGACACGATGGTGAACTATCTGGCGTTGCTCGGCTGGAATCCGGGCGACGAACGCGAGAAGATGAGCCGCGAAGAGCTCATCGAGGCGTTCTCTTTGGATCGCTGCCAGCATACGCCCGCCCAGATGGACATCCAGAAGATGACGAATCTGAACGGACAGTATCTCGCCGAGATGGAAATCGGCAAGTTCACGGAGATGTGCAAGTCCTATCTGGCGGTCTATGACTGGGGCCAGAACATTCAGCCGGAATATCTTGCGAAAGTCTGCACGCTCATGCAGAGCCGTTTGAAGAAGTTCGCGGATGTCGAACAGTGGAAGTATTTCTTCGTCGAAACGCCTGATTACGATGAAAAGAATCTTGCGAAGCAGTTCAAAGACGATTCCGTGAAAGCGGCGTTGAAGGAATTGGAAGGCGCGTTGGCGGGCTGTGATTTCACGGCGGCGGCCATTGAGGCGGCGATCCATGCGACGACGGAGAAGCTCGGCATGGGGCAGGGCAAGCTGAACCAGCCGTTGCGAGCGGCGGTGACGGGCGTTGGCGTCGGCGCAGGCATCTACGAAACGTTGGAATTGCTTGGCAAAGACTTGTCGATGGCGCGTTTGGATGCGTTTTTCAAACGGTGAAAGAACTCATTCGTTATAAACCACGAATGAA
Organism: Victivallales bacterium; assembly: GCA_017548425.1. Classification (GTDB taxonomy): domain Bacteria; phylum Verrucomicrobiota; class Lentisphaeria; order Oligosphaerales; family Oligosphaeraceae; genus UBA1407. Next base: position 4,852 of record JAFZAB010000172.1, on the reverse strand, counting down.
CACGAATAAACACGAATGTTCATGATAAGTCCACTGAATACACGGAATAAACAGAATGCCTCGCAGACGGGCTGAAGATACTGCCGGAAGATTCCAAGCTGATACAAGACGTTGATTGCCAATGATGCAAACGGCTCCGTCTGCTCGGCGGTTCATCACGCTTCGCGCAAGCGGAAACAACGTCATGCGGAAGCTTGAAGTCCATGGCCGTTGGTTGCTGCGGCTGCGGTGGTTGTTTAAATGACACGAAAGTTCCCGATGAGTTATCCTGTTTGCAAAAGGTGTTGAGTAAATAGACTTCGCGGGAATTCTTCGTAAACAGCAAGAAACAAGAAAGATACTAATTAAGGAAAGAAGGAGGATTGCATCATGGGATTGCCAGTTGTCGCGATTGTGGGGAGGCCGAATGTCGGGAAGTCGGCGTTGTTCAACTATATCTTGTCGAAGCGTTTGTCGATCGTGCATGAGCAGAGCGGCGTGACGCGCGATCCGGTCATGTCGCCGTGCGAGCATTACGGCCGTAAGTTCCTGTTGGTCGATACAGGCGGTCTGGGCACGCATCCAAAGGAGAAAAACGTTGATTTGTTCGACGGGATGATTCGCGAACAGGTCATGCAAGTCGTTGCAGACGCGAGTGTTCTGATTTGGGTCGTGAATTGCCAGGAAGGCATTACGCCGCAGGACGAAGAGGTTGCCGATTTCCTGCACAAGACGGGAAAGACGGTTGTCGTCGCCGCGAACAAAGCGGACAACGACAATGTCCGCAAGCAGGCGTTCGGACTGTTCGCGCCGTTGGGCTATCTTGACATCCACGCCGTTTGTTGCACGCACACGTATGGTGCGGGGCTGTTGATGGACGCGGTTGTCGAGCATCTGCCGAAACAGGAGGAAGATGCTGAAGGCGAAGAAGAGAAGGAACCGAAACGGCTGAAAATCGCCGTTGTCGGCCGCCCGAACGTCGGCAAATCGTCGCTTGTGAATCGTCTGCTGGGCAACAAACGCGTCATGGTCAGCGACATTCCGGGCACGACGCGCGACGCGATTGATGTGCCGGTCGATCTGAAATACAACGATGAAATCCTGCCAGCGACGATTATCGACACGGCGGGTATGCGCCGCAAGAAGCAGATTGATTCCGTCGTGGAATTTTTCAGTCTCTCCCGTTCGGAGACGGCCATCAAGCGGGCCGATATCGTGCTGTTCATGATCGACGCGACGGATCCGTGCACGACGCAGGAATGCCGCATTGGCCGCGTCATCGTCGATGCGCGAAAATGCTGCATCATGTTGGCGAACAAATGGGACATCGCCAGCAAGACGATCAAGGAGAAGGAGTTCATTCAACATGTGCGTGAACGTATGCCGTTCATGGACCATGCGCCGTTGCATATCATCTCCGCGTTGAACGGTTATCGCCTGAAAGGCATCGTCGGCCATCTGCTGCATGTTCGCGAACAGATGGGCGTGCTGATTCCGACGGGCGTGTTCAATCAATTCCTGCAGGATACGTTTGCGCGGACGCCACCGCCGATGTCGGGCACGAAGCGTTTCAAATGCTATTACGGCACGATGAAGCAGAACAATCCGCCGAAATTCGTGTTGTTCTGCAACAAGCGGTCACTGTGCCCCGCGCATTATATGCAGTTCCTGCAGAACCAGATACGTGATGCCTTCTTCCCAGAGGCGGGATTGCCGATCGTCATGGATTTGCGTGAACGCACGAAAATTGACGAAGCGGACGACACACGCAAGGCGGCGGCTGGCGTGAAGCGTGTGAAGGAGAAGGAGTATCAGGAAGAACATCGCCGCGTACAGCGCCGTAGGGGATACATTAAGAAAGGGTAAGATTGCTAGTTTTCTAGAAGACTAGGATTCTAGAGGGCTAGATATTATCCAATAGCCATAGGCCTTAAGCCCATAAACTCCAGCGAAATAACCAACGGTTATTTCGCTGGTTGTTGGGCTTGTTTGAGAAGTTCGTGGGCTTTGGTGAGCATGGCGCCGACGGCGTTCCGTTTGAGTTCCGCCAATTCGGTGCGCTGTTTCCGCAAAGCCGTAATGGTGGTCTCGTAGGAGGCGGCGATTGGCGGCGTGTCCGATTTGATAAGCGTGGCAGGATCTTCGTCAAAATTCAGAAGACTGCACAATACGTGGCAATAGGCCCATTGTTCGACGGCGTCCGCAAGGGCGCCGTCTTTTGCAAAGCGGTCGGCGCGTGTGGCTAAGTAGTTGGGGAACTGATTGATGTGATAGAGCAGTTTGAGGGCGAAGATTTGGAGGGAGTCCTTTCGAGCCCAGTCAAGCATTTCGGCGGTCGTCCAGATACGGTCCTGTTTCAATGGCGGTAGGGCGTCCGGAACCTTCAGTTTGTCCAAATCATAGACCGTGACGACATCCGCTACTTTGATGTCGTTGAACGGATGGGACTCTTCAACGATGAAACGTTTCGGATAGAATTCGTTGACGTCAACCGTCGTCGTGAAGCCTGGCCCGCGAACGCTGATGAACACGCGGATATGGGCCTGCCGTTCGATTTCGCGGATATGGACGAGCTGTTCGATAACTTCCTGCGTGAAAATGTCTTTCGGTTGCTGGCTGTCCTTCTGGAATTCCGGATTGGCCATCCGTTTCACTTCGCCCCAGCGGCGGGCGGTACGGAAAGCCTGCCGTTCCGTCGTGGCGGAGCCATCGTAATCCGCGACGACGCCGTTGTGGAGGACATAACCAAGCGGCGTGAGCGGCGTGCCCGGTTCGGCGATGACGACCGTTTTATCGAGGCCGAAAGCGATGATAAGTGCTTGCAACGCATTGGTTACGTCTCGCGTATAGGTGAGGCCGAGGCCTGGCTGGCCCGATTCCATGTCTTTGATGGAAACGGTTTGCGCAAGCTGTTTTTCCATGATGACGCGGGTGGATTTTTGGCAGAGATCATCCGCCTTTTTGACGATGTCCGCGAAGGCGCTTTCATCCGTGGCATCCGCCATGGAAATGATGGTCTGCAACATGATGCAGAGCGCGACGGCCTGGCCGTGGCGCTGCCCGATGTCGGCGGATTTTTCGGCGATGGCGAGCAAATATTCGGCGGCGTCCGGCAGGATGGATTTGAGATGTTTTTGAAGATTCAGACGGAGGCCTTTCGCAAGAGGCGTGGCGCCGTCGTGATCAGCCACAAGGGTATAGAGCGCGAAATCAGCGTCCGTCTTGATGTCCAGTTCGCGAACGGCGGCCTGATAGACCAGTGTGGCTCCCCAGAAATCCGCTTGTTTGGCGAGATCGGTCATCTCCTTTTGGCAGGAGGCGAGCCGCAAATCGCACATTTTGGCGGTTGTTTCACGGAGTTTGCCGGCAGAGAGAGTCAAGGCGTTTTTGAAGCGTTCATCCGCATGCCATTTTTTCAAAGCTTTGGACATGGAGAGTTCGGCGGCCGTCAGCAACTGCCTGAAATTCGGGGCATTCTGCTTGGAGGCGAGTGCCTTCAATTGCTCGTCCGCCTTTGCAATGGCATGGTTTATGCAGATGACGGGCTGTTCCGCGTAGCGCTTTGAGAGCAGGGGAAGAGTCGTTTCATCGCCGATGGTGGACAATGGCTTTTCGGGCAGTTCACTAATCGTCTTGGCAAGCAGGGCGAGAGCTTCCTCCTGCCCGTCCGCTTTGTTTAACTGCTCCGTTTTTCGCAAGGCTTCGAGTATGGATTTCTTCAAAGCAAGGTCGGTTTCAACAGCTTTGATTTGTGCAATAAGAGCCTGTCTGTCAAGTTTTTGTGAATCTGGAACGACAAGCTTGCGGTGCTGTGACCATGTGACGAAGGCGGTCTTGCCGTAGCGCGATTTCGGACTCCAGAAAGCGTCGTTTTGACATTCTTCGAAAGGCACCGTGATTTGATGTTCCGTCAGAAGAAGGGCTTTCGTGTTGCGGACAATGGCGTCCAGTTTATCCCAGTCTGTTCTATTGGCGAGCAGTTTGGGAGAGGCCGTGACGAAATGCTCCATGTCGTTCTGCAAGAGGGGCGTACCGACTCTGAGCAAGGCGGCTTTCCACTGCTCATGGAGGTCGTTCAAGGCATTTGCCTTGGCATTGGCGACGGCTTCGCTCCAGCTGCGCGGCGGATTCAGTTCCGCATTGGTCTCTTCATACCACGTCATCAACGAGAAGACGGCTTCCGGTGAGGCGGCATGCGACGTCTGCGTCTGCAAAACGCCGCCGACGCGGGAGAAGCCGGGCGGCAGATCGGCTGTTTTACAGCCGACGACGACCGCCGCCAGAGCGGTCAGGAGAATGAACAGATAAACGTTTTTCATTATGATTCAAGACAGAAGCTTAAGCCTGAACAGTCTGTCGCTGCTGTCGTTTTTGTCGCTTTGTCGCTGAAATAAAGATTGTTGCGAATCAAGCTTCGTCAGTTTTTCTTCACGATGTATGGGTGGTCGCGTTTCGTGAGGACTTCGATGTTGAAGATGATGTCTTTGTTCGGCGGGCCTTCGCGTGTCGTTCCGGCGGCTTCGATGCGGTCCAGAACGTCAAGGCCTTTGATGACTTTGCCGAAGACGGCGTGTTTGCCGTCCAGATGGGGCGTGGGGCCGAAGCAGATGAAGAACTGCGAGCCATTGGTGTTCTTGCCGGAATTGGCCATGGAGAGGATGCCGCGTTCCGTGTGCTTGAGCTTGGGGGAGAATTCGTCTGCGAACTTGTATCCGGGGTCGCCTGTGCCGACCGGACCTTGCAAATTCCGCTTGGAATAGGGGCATCCCCCCTGCGCCATGAAACCGTTGATGATGCGGTGGAATTTCAATCCTCTGTAGAAGCCTGATTCCGCGAGGGATATCATGTTGGCGACGGTGTTGGACACTTCATC
>JAFZAB010000171.1 GCA_017548425.1 Victivallales bacterium | reverse complement strand
GTGTTGACAACGGCGTCAAGGAACTCGTCGCAAAACTCGCCGCCGCAACGGACAAGGCGGACATCGACGTTCTGAAGGCCGCCCTCAGCTGGCAGCAGTCAGACAAATTCGCCGCCATCGCGGCTGAAGCGCTTCCAAACGCCACGAAGCAAGGCAAGATTGCCTTGGCGGAAGTTCTCGCCTCCCGCAAGGCCGTTGCGCAAAGCGCTCCTGTTTTCGCCATGCTCGCTGGCGACGCAGATGAAGCCAAAGCTGCCCTCAAGGCTTTGGAAGTTCTTGCCGTTCCTGCTGATACGCAGAAAGTTCTCGATTTCATGCTGAAGACGGAAAGCGCCTCCCTCCGCAAAGGCGCGCAGACCGTTTTGACGCAGGTCGCCCGCGTGGATGAAAAAGCCGCGCAGACCGTCGTCGCCGCTCTGAAAGACGCCTCCATCGGCGCGAAAGTCATCCTGTTGCAGACCATGCCCAAGATCGGCAATGCCGCCGCTTTGGAAGCCGTCGTCGCCAATCTGGACACGCAGGACGCCGACCTCAAGAACGCCGCCGTCCGCGCCCTTGCGGATTGGCCGACCTTCGACGCCGCCCCCGCTCTGGAGAAAATCGCCGCGCAAAAGGACAACGCCGTCCATCGCGTTCTCGCCCTCCGTGGCCTCATCCGCGTCTCCGCGCTGAAAGAAGGCAAGTCTCCTGCGCAGATCGTCGCGAATCTGAAGAAGGCGCAGGCCCTCTGCATCAACAACGACGAACAGAAACTCATCCTCTCCGCCATCGGCGACATCCGTTCGGACGAAGCGTTGAAAGACATTGTCATTCCCGCATTTGAGAATCCCGAACTCGTCGCGGAAGCGTCCGTCGCCGCCACGAATATCGCCTGCTCCCGCAACAACAACGACCGCGGGCTCCTGACGCTGCCTGCCCGCACCGCCCTCGAACAGGTCATCGCCAAATCCGGCAATGACGACCTCAAGGCGAAAGCGCAGGCCCAGCTCGGCAAGTTCCCGCCTGCCGGCGTGAACGTCGCCTTCGGCAAGCCTGTCAAGACCTCCTGCCCGCAGCAGGGCAACCATTCGCCTGAAAAGGCCGTTGACGGCATCATCGACCGCGATGCATCGTGGTTCGGCAACCAGTGGCCCAGCTGGATCACCGTCGATCTCGAACAGCCCGAAACCATCAATTTCATCAAGCCGACCTTCTACTGGGACGGCACCCGCTACTACACCTACAACATCGAAGTCTCCGACGACAACCAGAACTGGAAGAAAGTTGTCGATATGGCCGCCAACAAGGCGGTTGCGACGGAACAGGGCATCGCCCATGCGATCATCCCCGCCGTCAAGGCACGTTATGTCCGTCTGAACATTCTGAAGAACTCCGTCAACGAAGCCGTCCATCTCGTTGAATTGGAAGTCTTTTCGCTGACCGGCAAGCAGCCGAAGGCCGCCGGCCCGAACCTCCTGCTCCGTCAGCCGGTCACCGCTGGCTCCCAGCAGGAAGAGCATTACTCGCCCGACCGCCTCACCGACGGCAAGATCGGCAAGACGGATGGTTGGCACACCGACCAGTGCCCCACATGGATCACCGTCGATATGCAGCAGGTCGCTGAAATCGACACCGCCCGCGTGATTTTCTACTGGGACGGCAGCCGCACCTATTCCTACAACATCGAAGTGTCCGAAGACAACCAGAAATGGACGAAAGTCGCGGATGTCCCGAACAACACCGTTCCGGCGGACGCGCAGGGCTTCGTCCATAAGTTCAAGCCCATCAAGGCGCAGTATGTCAAATTGAACGTCACGAAGGGCGTCGGCCCCGGCCCGAACGGAAAATACGTCCATGTCGTCGAACTGGAAGCCTACGCGGCTGGAAAGGCCCCCGCGCAGTTCCCCGCGGCCGAGAAGCCTGTCATCAAAGCCCCGCCGCTCCCGCCGGCTGACAAGGATGGTTTCATCAACCTGTTCAACGGCAAGGACTTCACGGGTTGGATGGGCAGCGTCGGCGGCTACGGCATCGAAGAAGGCGGCATCATGTTCTGCGATCCGAAGAAAGGCGGCAAGATTCTCACGCAGTGGCAGTTCTCCGACTTCGAGCTCCATTTCGACTTCCTGCTCAGCCTCGGCGCCAACAACGGCCTCGCCGTCCGCGCCCCCGAAGAAGGCGATCCCGCCTACGTCGGCATGGAATTGCAGATCATCGACAACGAAGGCTACAAGAAGCACAAGGGCGGCCTCGCCCCGTGGCAGCATCACGGCTCCATCTACGGTGTCGTTCCCGCCAAGCAAGGCGCTCTGAAGCCCGCCGGCGAATGGAACCACGAATACGTCCTCGCCAAGGGAACGCATATCAAAGTCATTGTCAATGACCAAGTTATCGTTGATGCCGACATCGCGAACATCCAGGAGACAGCGGACGGCAAAGGCCGCGCCAAACATCCCGGTCTCGACCGTCGCACAGGCCATATCGGATGGCTCGGCCATGGCGATCTCGTCAAATTCAAGAACATCCGCATCAAACCGCTCATGCCGTATGAAGACGAACCGATCAACGTCGCCCCCGAAGGCTACGTCCCGCTCTTCAACGGTCGCGATCTCACTGGCTGGAAAGGCCTCTTGAAAGGCCCCGCCGACAACCCTGAAGTCCGGGCGAAGATGAACGCCGAACAGCTCGCCGCCGCCCAGAAGGAGGCGGACGAAGTGATGCGCGCCCACTGGAAAGTGGTGGACGGCGCCCTCCACTACGACGGCAAGGGCAGAAGCCTTTGCACCATAAAGGATTACGCGGACTTCGACATGTACTGCGACTGGAAGATCACCGCCGGCGGCGACTCCGGCATCTACCTCCGCGGCGCACCACAGGTCCAGATCTGGGATCCAAACCAGTGGAAGATCGGTTCGGGCGGCCTTTACAACAACCAGAAGAATCCGAGCAAGGCTCTCGTCATCGCGGACAATCCGATCGGACAGTGGAACCGCTTCCGCGTCAAAATGGTCGGCGAACGCGTCTCCGTCTGGCTCAACGGCATTCTCGTCGTTGACAACACCGTCATGGAGAACTACTGGAACCGCCGCATTCCGATCTACCCCAGCGGACAGATCGAACTGCAGCACCACGGCAGCCATCTCGAATTCCGCAACATCTACATTAAAGAACTGAAATAATCCGTAACAACACATGGGCGGCTTGAAAAAGCCGCCCGCAATTTGAAAAATGCGCATCATACTCCAAGACTCATCCGATTTCCAAGAACAGCTGAAACCGCTGATCAAACGCTCCGCCTTCGATCCGCAAATCGACAAAAGCGTCGCGCAGATTCTCGCCGATGTCAAAAACAACGGCGATGCCGCGCTCGTTGAATACGCCAAACGATTCGACCATGTCGATTTGACGCCCGAAACCTTCCGCGTCAGTCTCGACCATCTGCCGAAAATCGACGACGACACGATTGCCGCCATCAAGACGGCGGTGGAGCACGTCAGCGCGTTCGCGCAACAGCGCATTCCAAAAGCGTGGTCGTTCTCACCGCGCGAAGGCGTTACACTCGGCGAACAATTCGCCCCGCTGGATCGAGTTGGCTGCTACATTCCGGGCGGCACCGCGCCGTTGCTGTCAACGGTCGTGCACACCGTCGCCATCGCGAAGGCCGCCGGCGTGAAGGAAATCGTCGTCGTGACACCGCCCGCGAAAGACGGCAACATCAATCCCGCCGTTCTAAACGCCTGCAAAATCGCGGGCGCGACGGAAGTCTATCGGCTCGGCGGCGTCTATGCCGTCGCCGCCTTGGGGTATGGCACGCAGACCATTCGCAAAGTTGAAAAAATCGTCGGGCCGGGCAATGCCTACGTGACGGCGGCCAAACGGCAGCTCTACGGCGAAGTCGCGCTCGATCTCGTTGCGGGGCCGTCTGAAATCATGGTTTTGGCGGACAAAACGGCCAATCCGGCCTATGTCGCGGCGGACATTCTGTCGCAGGCGGAGCATGGCTCCGGCCGCGAACAAGCCGTCTTGATTTCGACGGATAAGGAACTTATCGCAAAAGTTCAGGCGGAAATTCTCGAACAGGCCGCCAAACTTTCCCGCGCGGAATGCGTCCAGAAAGTTCTTGATCACGGCGTCTTCCTGATTGAAGCGAAATCGCGCGAACAGGCGGCGGAACTCGCCAATTTCTACGCGCCCGAACATCTAGAAATCGACATGGAGAATCCAGAGGAAGTCGCCAAAAAGATCACGTCCTGCGGCGCCATCTTCCTTGGCCCATGGACGCCTGAACCTGTCGGCGACTTCGTCGCGGGCCCGTCCCACGTCCTGCCGACGGGCGGTTCAGGCCGTTTCTTCTCCGGCCTGACGGTCGAAACGTTCTTCCGCCGCATGAGCGTCGTGAAATACGACCGCCCCGCCCTCATGCGCGAACTACCGTTCATCAAGACATTTGCACGCAACGAAGGTCTGGACGCCCACGGCAATTCAGCCGCCATCCGCGAAACCAGATAACCTTGATGGCCTCGAAGAGGCCTAATCCGAGTAACCCCAGGCGGAAGCCTGGGGGTATGTCGAAAATAATAATCAGCGGCCTCGAAGAGGCCGAATGTGATAACCTCTTGGCCTCGAAGAGGCCTAATCCGAGTAACCCCAGGCGAAAGCCTGGGGTATGCTACAAATAATAATTCACGGCCTCGAAGAGGCCGAATGTGATAGACACATACTTCACCTCAGATATAATTCTGAACAAAACTTTATTCATTTGAACCCGCTTGTTTTATGAACTTAAATTTCACAAAAGATCTAGCCGTTTTCCTTTCACAGAAATACTCCGTCGCCAATCTGTCCATCGCCCCAGAGCTCTGTCCCGCGAATTTCGACGGCGATTTGACCATCAATTGCTTCATTCTCGCTAAACAGTTGAAGCAGAATCCAATGGCGATCGCCGCGGAAGTCCAGAAGTTCCTAGCGGATCATGCGGATATTGAAAAAGCGGAACTCGTCAAGGCGTTCGTCAACGTCATGCTCAAGCCTGCGGCCCTCATGCGCGACACGGTTGAAAAGGACGGCCAGATTCTCGCAGATGTGAAACTGCCCGAAGCGGAACGCCGCAAGATTCTCATTGAATTCTCCGCCCCGAATACGAACAAGCCGCAGCATCTCGGCCATGTCCGCAACAACTGCGTCGGCATGGCGACATCGTCCATTCTGGAAGCGGCAGGCCATGAAGTCGTCCGCATCAATCTTGTGAACGACCGCGGCATCCACATCTGCAAATCCATGATCGCCTATCAGCGTTTCGGCAACGGCGTCACGCCTGAAACGGCGGGAAAGAAAGGCGACCATCTGGTCGGCGATTTCTATGTCGCGTACGACAAAGAATATCGTAAGCAATTGAAAGAATTGCGTGAAGCGCATCCCGAACTGGCGGAAAAGGACGACGACGAACTCTTCCTCCAGACGGAAATCGGTCGCGCCGCGCAGGACATGCTCGTCAAATGGGAAGCCAACGATCCTGACGTCCGCAAACTCTGGAACATGATGAACCAGTGGGTCTTCGACGGTTTTGCGGAAACATACAAACGCATGGGCGTCGCTTTCAAGCATACCTATCTTGAAAGTCAGACCTACAAGCTTGGAAAGGACATCATCCAAGACGGTCTCGAACGCGGCGTGTTCAAAAAACGCGACGACGGTGCCATCATCATCGAATTCGCCGATCCGTCGCTTGGCACGAAAGTCGTCCTCCGCAGCGACGGCACATCCGTCTATGTCACGCAGGATATTGGCACAACGTTGCTTAAGCAAAAGGACTTCAATCCGGACCAGCAGATTTGGGTCGTCGGAGACGAACAGATCCGCCACTTCAAAGTCCTTTTCGCCATTTTGAAGGCTCTCGGCTACCAGTGGGCGGACAAGCTTGTCCACATGGCCTACGGCATGGTCAACCTCCCCTCCGGCAAGATGAAATCGCGCGAAGGGACCGTTGTTGACGCAGACGATCTGATGGACGAAATGGAAGATCTCGCCCGTCAGGCGACGCTTGAAAAGGCCGGCGAAACGCCGCCCGACAATCTGGACGAACGCGCCCATGTCATTTCACTGGCGGCACTTAAGTTCATGTTGCTGAAGGTCAATCCGAAGACGACCATCATGTTCGATCCGCAAGCCTCCATCAAATTTGAAGGCGACACGGGCCCATACGTCCTCTACGCATACGCGCGAATCTCCTCCATGCTCCGCAAGGCGGCGGACATCCAACTGCCCGCTCCGGATTGGTCAAAGCTCACGGATGCCGCCGAACGCAAGCTCGCCATCCGTTGCGCGACATTCCCCGAAGCTATCCAGAAGGCCGCCCGCGAACTCGACAGTTCGACGGTCGCCTCCTATCTGCTTGATTTGGCGAAAGACTTCTCCACGTTCTATCGCAACTGCCCTGTTCTCAACGCCGAAGAGCCGTCGCTGAAGGCCGCCCGCCTGCAGTTGTCAGCCCGCGTTCGCGACATTCTCCGCGCAGGTCTTTCCGCCCTCACCATCAACACGCTCGAATCCATGTGATTTCTTCCACCACCGCGCCGCCATTCTGTATACCATATATTGACAATGCTTTCCAAACTCGAAAACAATCTGGCATACGTGGTCGGCACATTGCTCTTCTGGCGAATCGTGGCGGCGGTCATCGCCGCCGTCATGCTGGCGATAGCGTTTCCGCCGCTGAACTGGAGCATCACCGCCTGGTTCGCCATGGTGCCGCTCATCATCGCGCCGCAGCCGCGGCGCATCCGCGAACGGCTGTTCATCGGCTATCTGTTCGGCTATATCCATTTCGCCATTAGCCTCTTCTGGCTGAACGAAGTAGGCTTTGGAGCAGGATTCCTGCTGTCCATTTGGTGCGCCCTCTTCCCAATGGCATGGTACTGCCTGCTTTGCAGCCTTCTGGTCGCATTGAAGAATCCCAAAGCCACCAACATACCGGGCGAATCCATTCTGTTCATCCGTCCGGACAAGACATTGGCCATCCTGTCCGTCATTGGAGCGGCCTCATGGACAGCGCTCGAATGGGTTCGCTCATGGTTGCTGACTGGTTTTTCATGGAACCAGTTGGGAATCAGCCAATACCAGCGCTACGGCCTTATCCAGACCGCCGCCTGGACGGGCCCATACGGCGCCACATTTCTCATCGTACTCGTCAACATGGTTCTCGCCGCGGAAATTGCGCAAATCGCATGGATGGTTCTCGCGCACAAACGGCGGAACTTTCCATGGCATTTCGCCACTCTGGCCGTCTTTCTCATTCCCGTCGGCATCGTCGCCAACCTGCCTGAACGACTTCTCGACACCGACACGCCGCAATTGGACGCGCTTGTCGTCCAGCCGGATCTTCCACAGGCCCGTTTCTGGACGGAAGAAGACTATCTGCATGCCATAGACGTCCTCAAAGAACTGACGGATAACGCCTTGAAATCAACGGACAAGCAGCCCGATGTCGTCGTCTGGCCGGAATGCGCCGTTCCCGCGCCATTAAACTATCCAGACTATCGTTTCCGCCGCAATTCCTTTCTTGAGCAATTCAATTCGTTATTTCTTATCGGCGCGACGCATCTTCGTTTTGCCTCGAAAACGGACAAGGAACCGCTGACGTTCAACTGCGCCTTTCTCATCGATCCGCATGCCGAATACATGAAAACCGTCTTCGATCCGGCGGACCATGTCATCGACTATTATGACAAAATCCACCGTGTCCCCTTCGGCGAATTCACGCCATTTGGCAAATATCTCCCGTGGCTTGTCGAATTCATCGGCATGGGGCGCGATCTCACGCCAGGCAAGTCATTCCATATCATCGACTTGCCGCACAATGCCCATGTGGGCGTCAACATCTGCTTCGAAGACGCCTTCCCATATATCAGCCGCGAATTCGTGAAAAACGGCGCCAACATGCTGATGACCATCACGAACGATTCATGGTACAACCGCTCCTGCGGAGCGCATCAGCATATGTCCCATGTCGTTTTCCGCGCCGTCGAAAACCGTCGTCCCTTCCTGCGTTGCGGCTCCAACAGCCATTCCTGCCTCATTTCGCCCAACGGCCGCATCCACGGCATGCTTCGCGACGATGCCAACAATTCCGATTTCATCGCAGACACGCGTTTCTATAATGTTCCCATAAAAGACTGGGGAACAACCTTCTACACGAAATACGGCGACATATTCGCGCGATTGAACGCCTTGATTACGCTTTCCGCCTTGGTCTGGCTTTCCCACAGATGGCTCCAACTCAAAAAAGCCCGCCTCAAAGCGGTGGAACCCAATACGAAAGCCTCGCCAAACGTTACCAAAAAAAGTTCCAAGAAATCCTAAAATTCTCCATCCCATACACGACCATGTCAGAAAAAAGCGGCTTCCTGCCAGTCAACAACCGATTCATCTACGGCACGGCATTCCTTCCTGAACAGCCTGCGCAAGCGGCCCTGCTCATCATCGATCCGCTAGCGGAAGAGAAACGAGCGGCCTATCGCATGTTCGTCAGGCTTGCCAGAACACTTCTGGACAAGCAAATCGCAACGTTTAAATTTGATTTGTCCGGCACGGGAGACAGTTCAGGCAAGCATGAAGACGCCATATGGGAACAATGGTTGGAAGACGTCAAGATGGCCGCAGAATCATTATTGGAAGCATCTGGAACGCAGAATCTTGTGATTCTCGGCGCACGCGCGGGAGCCCTTTTGGCGGCACAAGCCTCTCTCGAATTGAAGGCCAAACGGCTCATTCTCGCCGAACCCATCGTCTCCGGAGAAGATTTCCTCCGCGATCTTGAACGCCGCCAGGCCATCAAAGACATGGCCGCCGGTGTCGCCGCCCAGACGGAAGACGCCCAGACACGTTGGTCCAAAGGCGAAACCGTCGATTTCGCAGGATACACATTCAACGCCAAACTGGCGGAATCCATCAAAGCCATTAAGCTTGGTGAACTGGTCGAACAGCTCAAATCCGCAGGATGCGTCGTCAAAGGCATCCGTGTCTCCGCGTCAAAAAAACTGCCGCCCGCCTGGGCGCCGTTCGCGGACGACACGGTCGTCGTGGCGGACAAGCCTTTCTGGGGGCAGCTCGACTACTACGAATCCGATTTCGTGAACAACGCCATCATTGAGGCACTATAACGATTCACCCTATACCTATATATATCGCCATGCGCCGTCTGAAATACATTTTCATCGTCATCGCCGTCGCCGCTTTCGCAGGCGACACAGTTCGTCCAGGGCTGGAAGAGACAGAATACGAATACCGTATTAAAAACGCCGTCGAAGAGAAACTCGTCAACGCCATCAAACAGCCGCTTCTTGACGGGTTGAATGTGAAAGACGCCTTGCAGGACTGGTTTGACGGACGGCTTCTGGACTCGCAAGACAAAAAAGCGGAAGCGGTCAAAAAATGGCAGGAAGGCCTCACGAAACTGAACAATCTCGAGCCGCTGCCGATTCCGAAATGGAAGCCCATACCGGACGCAGAACTCAAAAAGCTTCAGAAATTCAAAGTCAACAGTCATCCGGACGTCACGATGTTCGTCGTTCAATGGGAAGTCGATAAACTTACGCAATACGGCATTCTCATGTATCCGAAAACCATGGAAGACGGCGCGGAATATCCGCTCATCCTCTACTGCCATGGCGCGGCGTTCGGCGTGCCCGTCACGTTCTGCGAATGGCTGGCCGAAATCGTTGAACGCGGCTACGTCATCATCGGTCCCGCCATGCGCGGCGAACCGCTCTTCCAGTTGGATATTCCCGTCAAAGGCGAAGTCCGCAAATGCGAAGGCGATATCGAAAATCTGGACGGCGAAGTCAACGACTGTCTGTCCATGCTCGCGGGGGCATGGAAGCTTCCATTCGTCAAGAAGAATGAATTCGCGATGATCGGCCACAGCTTCGGATCAGGCGTCGGCCTATTGGCCGCCGCCCGCGCAAACAAACAGTGCAAAGCCGTCGTCAGCTATGACGCATGGCTTGTCAATCCGCAGCGGTTCTACTGGGATCGCATGGCCCGCCGCGCGAACAACTGGCTGTCGTGGGCGGACTTCTGCAATCATCCCGTCGAAGAACAACTCGCGGGACTCATGACGCGCAGCATCGTCCACAACGCTCAAAAGTTGAAAGCGCCATTGTTGTTTTTCATCGGCGGCGCATATCAAGGAAGCGTTTTCCATGAAAGCCACGATGACCTGCACAAACGCCTAAAGGAATACAACATCCCCTACACTTATGAAATCGTGCCTGACGGCGGCCACAATTTCGTCCTTTACGAAAATTCAGCCCCCGCCCTCCACGCATTGAAGATTCAAACGGAATTTCTCAACAAGCACTATCCTCCACTGAACACCAAGGAGGACAAATAACATGTCCAAGCTCTCACCAGAAGCAATCGTCGCCGCCGGCGTCCGCGAAAAGGCCATTTCATTCGCCGTTGACGGGCAGCCGATCAACGGCATTCTCGCAACGCCGGAAAACGACGCGCCCAAAGGCGTCATCATCTTCTCCCATGGCTGGAGCGGCTTCCGGGCCGGCCCGGCTGATCTATTGACCAATCTCGCGCGGACGTTCGCCGCCAACGGCTATTCCTCCATCCGCTTCGACTATCGCGGCCGCGGCGAAAGCCAAGGCGACGGATTGAATGCGTCGCTTGTCACAATGGCGGACGATCTAGTCGCCGCCGTCGCCGCCGCCAAAGCCGAAACAGGCTTCGACAAGCCGATCCTCTGCGGACTATGCTCAGGCGGCAACGTCGTCGTCGGCACGTTGAAACGCATTCCACAGGCCAAAGCCCTCCTCCTCATGTCCGTCTATCCGTTCTCCGACGGCGATGCCTTCGGACGTGACATCCATCGTACATTCCATTATCTAAGCGTCTATTGGCAAAAGCTTTGGCGCGGCGATACATGGTCGCGTTTCTTCAAGGGAGACGTATCCCTGAAATCCGTCTGCAACGTCATCTTCGGCCATCTTCTCAAACGCGGCGCCAACAAGAAAAAGGAAGAAGGCGCCGCCGCCCAGACGACTGAAGACGGCAAAAACAAACTTCCGAAGGCCGCCAAAGCCGCCGCCGTCGAAAGCCGTTCGCAGGGCAAGGAGCCGCCGAAAAAACATCTGGCGAACCTCCGCCCCGATCTGCCTGGCGTCATGCTCTACGGTCTGGCCGATCCAGACGCAACCGCCGCCATCAAATATTTCGGCGACTACATCAACGAAAACAAACTGCCCATCCAAATGCACACCATCGAAGGGGCGAACCACAACTTCTCCTCCCTTGAATGGCGGCGCACCATCGAAGGGCACATGCTCTCCTTCCTCTCAACGCTTTCATAAACAAACGGCCCGACGCCGAAGCGTCGGGCCTGCCGTTCATTTCAAAGCGTCCTCCATCTCCTTGTTCTTCCGCTGCTGAATGTTCTGTATCTTGTTCTGCATGTTCTGCTTCGCTTTCAACTGCGTCGCACCGATACCATAGTTCACAACGGAATTCACATCATCCGTAATCGTCCGCTTCTGCGGCTGTTGCTGCGGTTGCGGTTGAACCTGCGGCTTCGACTGAACGACCGGTTTGGCTGGCTGAGCCTTCTGAACCGTCTTCGTCTGCTGAGGCTTCGGAGCGGGACCTTTTTTCGACTGAGCCTTGTCCGTTGGCTCCAACGACAAATCGCAGCCAGTCACGCATAAGGCTATCGCCGCATATCCGAACATTCGCAACATTTTGTTTGTTTTCATTGTCTAAACCTTGTCTTTAGAGATTAAAGCCCGGCACGCCAATTTGATTAAGGAGAGAGAAAGGGTATGATGTACATTGGCGTGCCGGGCAAACTCTCTGCTTTCGCCCAGTAAACGCCAATATTAAAAACATATTTTATTACGATTATCATTTTTTTCCAATTTTTTTTACAAAACAATATTTTTTCTCATAAAACCAACAAAATCCATGCATCACACCGCCCTTGTCATCACAGGACCAACCGCAACCGGCAAGACAAAACTCGCCGTCCATCTCGCCAGACAATTCAACGGCGAAATCATCAGCGCGGACTCGCGGCAGGTCTATCGCGGCATGGATATCGGCACGGGAAAGGACTTGTCCGAATACGGCGATGGTGCGAATCGCATCCCATGCCATCTGCTGGATGTTGTTGAACCGCAAGAGGATTTCCATCTCAAACGTTTTCTGGAACTCGCCTTGGCGGCCATGGACGGCATCCGTTCGCGCGGCCGCCTACCCGTCATCGCCGGCGGCACGCCGCTCTATGTCAACGCCCTGCTCCACGGCTATTCACTGCCTGGCGGCGAACCGAACCAACAGCTTCGCGAAGAATTGCAAGGTCTTTCCCGAGAAGAACTTATCAAACGGCTTCAAGCCATTGCCTCCCCTGAACTATTGCAACGAACCGACCTCACGCAGGACAAGCGGATCATCCGCGCCATCGAAATCGCCTCGTCGCCGCAAGCGGATTCCATCATAACCAAACCATTGGATAATCCGTTGGTGATCGCGCCTTATTTTCCGCGCAAAACCGTCCGTCAACGCATCGAAATCCGTCTGGACGAACGGCTGCAAGAAGGGCTCGTCCAAGAAGTCCAATCTCTTCGCGACCATGGTCTTTCATGGGAGAAATTGGATTGGTTCGGGCTTGAATACCGCTATGTCGCCAAATATCTGAAACAGGAGCTGACATTCGACCAGATGCGCACGGAACTTCTCGCCAAAATCCGCCATTTCTGTAAAAGCCAAGACATTTGGTTCCGAAAAATGGAGCGGGAAGGCATCGTCATTCATTGGATTCCAGAAGGCAATCCATCGGAAGCCGCATCGCTTGTCGCACGATGGCTCGCCCATGAACCACTGCCCGATCCTTCCATTAGGCTTGCGGACATCTCCTATTCGGGAAAATAATTAGCACTTTGCCGTTTCTGCATTAAATTAAATAGTTTTATTGTATTCTACCAATCTTGTCTTGTCCATTCATTGCCAATATGCCCATCATTGCGTACATCGTCAGCCTCGGCTGCGCTAAAAATCTAGTCGATACGGAAGTCATGTGCGGCGCTCTCGTCGCCAATGGCTGCCTGCTCGCTGAAAATGAGAATGACGCGAACGTCATGCTCATCAACACATGCAGCTTCATTCTGGATGCACGAAAGGAAGCGCAGGAGACGATTGAAGCCGCGCTGAAATGGAAACGTCGCGCCCGGAAATCACGCCGCATGGTCGTCGTCGCGGGCTGCCTTGTCCAACGAAATCCACAGGAAACGAAAGAACGTTTTCCGGATGTCGATTTGTTCATCGGATTGGATGACGTACCCAACGCCGCCAAGCTCATCATCAACGCCTTCAACAAGCCGGACGAGTCGCAACCGCTTCCAAAAGGCGGACTTCCGACATATCTTTATGACCATACGGCCCCCCGCCTGACCGTCACGCCGGAAGCTTTTGCCTACGTCAAAATCGCCGAAGGCTGCGACCATCGATGCGCATTCTGCGCCATTCCGACGTTCCGCGGCCACCAACGCAGCCGCCAGCCGGATTCCGTCGTTGAAGAATGCAAACAGCTTCTCTCGCAAGGTGTTAAGGAAATCAATTTCATTGCGCAAGACTCATCCCGTTACGGCACTGACCACGCCAACGGCAACTGTCTCGCCAAACTTCTGCAAAAATGCGACGAATTGGAAGGCGACTTCTGGCTGCGCGTTCTCTACACGCATCCGCTGTACGTCACGGACGAACTCTTCCACACACTTGCGCATTCACGCCACATCGTCCCCTATCTGGACATGCCCATCCAGCATGTCGCCACGTCCGTCCTGCAAGGCATGCGCCGCGGCATGACAGGCCCTCAGACGCAGGAACTTCTGCACCATATCCGCAAGGATTTTCCTGAACTGACGATTCGGACGACCGTGCTCGTCGGCTTCCCCGGCGAAACAGAAAACGGCTTCCAGGAGCTTCTTGATTTCATCACGGCATTCGAATTCGATCGTCTTGGTGCGTTCGCCTTCTCGCCGGAAGCCAACACGCCTGCGGCGGAGATGAAAGACGGTCTTGTGCCGCCAAAAGTCGCGGAAGAACGCAAGCAGCTCATTCTGGAAGCGCAACGCAAAATCTCGCTCAAGCACAATAAGACATTGATTGGAAAAGACTTCCGTGTCTTGCTTGAGCAACGCGAAGACGAGAAATGCTGGATTGCGCGAAGCGTGGCGGATGCTCCGGACGTGGACGACATCATCCATGTTTCTGTAAAAAATAAACGTTCAGATGACACGCGCTTCACGAATGTTCGCATCACGAACGCCGGCGAATATGAATGCGAAGCAAAGGAAATCTGACATGCCATTCGTTTATATACCCAAAACAACAATCTGGAGGAGAGGAAAATGATGCTTCGAACGACAAACAACAAAACATCACAAACTAAAAAGAGAGTGACTATTTCCAACGACACGGGAAAGGGACGAGCCGTCATTGGCGTGATTGTCATTCTTGCCGTGCTGGTAGCCGTTGCTATCTTCGGTATGCGCTTCTGCTGGAGGAAGTTCTATATTGAGAACCCTGAGCTCACAGTGCAGGAAATCATCGTCACGGAAACGCAAAACTATTCCGGCCCGAAGGTCGCAGGAAAGATTTCCGTCTATACCATCCTGTCCGAACTTGGCGTGGAAACGGACTCGAACAACAATATCATCGAACTTGACATACGCCAAATTCGCGAACGGCTGGAACAGGAGCCCATCCTAAAAAACATCGAAGTCCGCAAAATCATGCCTAAGACGCTCTCCATCAAATTCGAAGAGCGTACACCGCAGGCAATCATCTTCTGCGGTGCCAAAACATGTTACATCGACCAAGATGCCGTCATTCTCCCGCTTCGCCACAAAGATGACACACAATTGAAATACGACACGACTGGCCTTCCCATGATCACTGCCGTTCAAAATCCAGACGCCTTGAAGCCTGGTGAACATGTGACGGATAAATTCATCAACGCATCACTGGACCTATTGCGCAAGATCCAAACGCACCCAAGCAACATATACTTGAAAATCAAGCAGATACAAATCTCTTCGCAAGACGATCTTCTGATTACGACCGCCGTTCCCCATTCATCGTCAAAGGTGTTCGCACCAAACTGTACCGTCATCTTCCCTGTATTCGGCATGAACGAAGCCGTCGCACGCCTCTTCCATATCGCCTCACATTATGGCAATCGTCCCTCCATTACGAAGTTGGACGTTTCCTATAAAACAAACATCCCCCTTGCAACACAAGAATAAACCTTCAATACAAAACACGCCATGACGACACTATCATTCCACAACTCATTGACACACCGCGTTCAAGAATTCAAGCCGATCGCAGACGACCATATCGGCCTATACACATGCGGCCCAACCGTTTATAACTTCGCACACATCGGCAATTTCAGATGCTACGCTTTTGAAGACATTCTCAAACGCACCCTCCGTTTCTGCGGATACAACGTCAAGCATGTCATGAATCTGACGGACGTCGATGACAAGACCATCCGTGGCTCACAGGCCGCCAAAATTCCGCTCAACGATTTCACGCAGAAGTACAAAGACGCTTTCTTCAACGACATCAAGACGCTCCGCATCATCCCCGCGGATGTCTATCCCGCCGCAACAGCCCATATTCCGGAAATGCTTGAAATCATTAAAGCATTGTTCGACAAAGGGATAGCCTATCAGGCGGAAGACAAATCCGTCTATTTCTCCATCGCCAAATGGCCACGCTACGGACAGCTTGTCCATATCGATCATGACCAGATGAAGGCCGGAGCCCGCGTCTCCATGGACGAATATGCGAAGGAATCCGTCGCGGATTTCGCCCTTTGGAAAGCTTATGACGAAGCCGACGGCGATGTCGCATGGGACTCCCCATGGGGCAAAGGCCGCCCGGGCTGGCATCTTGAATGCTCCGCCATGTCGTCCAAATATTTAGGCAAGACGTTCGACATTCATTGCGGCGGTATCGACAACATGTTCCCGCATCATGAAGACGAAATCGCGCAGTCCGAAGCCGCCAACGGCGTCAAGTTCGTCAACTACTGGCTCCATTGCGCGCATTTGATGGTCGATGGCCAGAAAATGTCGAAATCGCTTGGCAATTTCTACACGCTTCGCGACATTCTGGAGAAAGGCTACACGGGCCGCGAAATCCGTTGGGTGTTGATTGGCACGCATTACCGTCAGTCGCTCAACTTCTCCTTCAAGGCTCTTGACGACGCGCGCGCCTCCCTCCAGCGGTTGGACGCGCTCCGCTCCCGCCTGCTCGAAAATGCGGCCGTCGCCGATGACAAACAGGACGCGCAAGTCGATGAGATTCTCAAAAACGCCATCGACGCCTTCACCGCCGGCCTCGCCGATGATTTGAACATTTCCGCCGCGCTCGCCGCCATGTTCGATCTTCTCCGCGAACTCAACAAGCTCATGGACGAAAAACGCTGCCTCGGCATCAACGCCAAAAACGCTTTGGAAACCATCAAGAAGATTGATTCCGTTCTCGCCGTTTTCGAGCCTGATCAAGACGATTCCGTTCCCCCCGAAATCCAGAAGATGGCCGATGACCGTCAGGCCGCCCGCAAGGCGAAGGATTTTGCCACGGCGGACGCCCTCCGCAAGCAGTTGGACGAACTCGGCTGGGTCATCGAAGACACGCCCAAAGGCCCGCGCGTAAAACGTAAGTAACTATTAATCCAAGATTTCCAGAGTTTCTAGAGCCTCTAGATTTTCTAGAATATCTAGGAAAAATAAAAATATGCTTTTCTATGCGACGTTCATCTCCGGCTTCGATTCATTGGCGGCAAAACTGCTGTCTCGTGACGGAATGAACGTCGTTCGCATGATGGACGGTGCCGTGGAATTCGAAGCGGAAGCAATTCCGACGGATATCCCTTACCTTAATAACATATTCGTCGTCCTCCGCCGTCTGAATCACATGAATCTCTCACGGCTTGCGCAGGACATTCTCGCAAAGCCTATCGAACAACTGAACATACACAGGCCCAAGGACTTCCGCATTTTCGTCTCACAGGAGAACGAACTCGTCTCCCTGCCAGGCAATGTTATGCACGATCTGGTTGACGCATTTGCACGCCTCACGCATTCGTCGTTTTCGCCACGGCAGGCAGAAGCGGAATTTTGGTTGCAATCCCGCAGCGAAGGCGTCGCCTACTGCCTCTACCGCCTGACCTCTGTCAAAAAGCACTGTGCGAAAGGCGAACTCCGCCCGGAGCTCGCCACATTGCTCTGCGAAGCCAGTGAACCGCAAGCCGATGACATCGTGCTCGATCCATTTGCCGGCTCTGGTTCCATCCCATTTGCACGCAGTCGTTTAAGACAATCCTTTCATGGAATTTTCGCGTCGGAAATCCGTTCCGAACTCGTGGACGCCATCAAGAAAAAACTCAAAGGCATCCATAATTCCAAAATGCAGCGTTCCTTCTTCGTTCGCCAACAGGATTTTCTCGCCAACACATTTCAATCAGACTATTTCACCACCATCATCACGGATCCGCCATGGGGCATCTACGAACCGATATCTGCTGATTTCTATCCATCTGTCCTAAAGGAATTTGCACGTCTGCTCAAAACAAACGGACGTCTCATCCTGCTAACCGCCTATCCAGGCGTTTCCGGCATCATGCCGCCACAATTCAAACCAATCACGGAATACCACATTCTGGTCTCCGGCCAGAAAGCGACCGTTTTTTCATGGAAAAAATCGTATTGATCAATAAATATTTCACTCAAACCAACGGAATTAATTTATGACCAACCTTTTTTCGTATATATTATCTATTTTCGCATTTCTCCACCCTCAAGATAAAGAAATAACGATGAAATTTCCAGAAAACATCAAAAACATCGGTATCACATCCCTTTCCGGCATTCCGAACAAAGAACGTCTCGACATCGGTTGCGAACGGCTTAAAGCGTTGGGCCTGAATCCCATCCAGGCAACTGTGGAAGCTCCGCCGCAACGTTATCTGGCCGCTCCGGACGCGGAAAGAATCCGCCAGTTCCATGAACTGCTCGGCAATCAGGACATTGACGCCATCATCATGGCCTGTGGCGGTTACGGCTCCTCCCGCATCGTCAATTCGCTGAACTGGGAGCTGATCCGTTCACGCAACATTCCCATTGTCGGTTATTCAGACGTTTCCGGCCTTCATTTGGCCGCTTTGAAGCATGGCTGCCGCAATCACGTCCATGGCCCCATGGTTTCGGCCGGAATCGGCGCCAAGCTTGAATCCGCTGAACGTAAAGCCGCTTATGAAAAGACGATGCAATCGCTCTGCAATGTCCTCAACGGCGAGAAAAACCTTCTTCCGCCTGATGCGAAATTAACTGTCATGAAGCCCGGCAAGGCCACTGGCCCGCTCGTTCCGACCAATCTGTCGCTTCTCCATGATTTGATCGGCACGCCGTCCATGCCGGATTTGTCCGGAGCCATTCTCGCCATAGAAGACGTCAATGAAGCGGCTTACAAAATCGACCGCTATCTGACCAAACTAAAAGTCTCCGGCCATCTGGCCCGCATCAGAGGCCTGATCTACGGTGCTTTCACGGATACGGCGGACGAAGAGTTCCTGCCCGCCGTTTTGGAAGAATTCGCCTCGCAGATCAACGGCCCGGTCGTCTCCGGCCTGGAATTCGGACATATCTTCCCAACGTTGAGCCTACCCGTCGGAAAGGAAGTCACATTAGACGCCACAACGGACACGCCGACGCTGACTCTCGCCCCCATATCCGACTACGAATCATGCATTTACCAAGCCAAAGGCTTCACGCTCGGCTATCGTTTCCTTTCGCCGAAAACCATTGAAGCGGACAAGAAATATCCGCTCGTCGTCTTCCTCCATGGTGCAGGCGAACGCGGCATGGACAACCATGTCCAATTGGTCCATGTGCTGCCCAAATTCGTGCAGGACGACATTCGCGAAAAGTTCCCCTGCTTCGTCGCCGCTCCGCAATGCCCCGAAGGGCAGCAATGGGTCAACACGCCATGGGGCCTCAAGCAGCATGACATGCCGCAGACGATGTCCGATTCGCTTGCCGCCGTCAGCGGCCTTATCGACGACCTGCTGTTGGACTATCCCATCGACGCATCGCGCATCTATGTGATGGGCATCTCCATGGGCGGTTACGGCACATGGGATCTCGTCATGCGTTTCCCGAAACGCTTCGCCGCCGCCGTTCCAATCTGTGGCGGGGCCGACATCAAGCAAGCCGCTTTAATTAAGGATCTTCCTCTATGGGTTTTCCATGGCGATTCCGACACGGCCGTGCCCACCTACCGTTCTCAGTCCATGGTCGCGGCGTTGAAAGAGGCCGGCGGCTCACCCAAATACACGGAATTTCCAAATTGCGGCCACAACGCATGGGGCCCCGCAATTGAAACACCCGAACTTCTCCCATGGCTGTTTTCACAGCAACTAAAATAATGAAATGAATTGCCTTATTGCTTAAAAGTATTACATTATAGCTGTTTACAGATGACTGGCTGCATGCCGTGCCGCCAGCGTCCATCACAGCGGCCACTCCCACCTAAATGGATTTTCTCGTCAATACAATCATAGACTACTTCGCCAGTAACAACGAAATGGCTTTGGCTATCGTTGTCAAGCCTGGCGTCGAACGCTTGCAAGTTCAAAGCGTTGCCAAGACAGAGAAAATCACGCCTCGCCAAATTCTGACATCGCATGGAATAGCGGACGGCGCAAACCTGTCCAAACTGGCGGAAATCCAAAACGCCATCAACGCCGCCATGAAGGAAGTCGAGACGGAATTCCTTTGGGAAAACCTTCTGGAAAAAGGCGGCCAGTTCTCCGTCGAAGATGTCTGTCAGGAATATTTTGGCGACAAGCAGCCAATCAACATGTCCGCTCTCGCCCGCGTCATGCTGGAGGACAATGTCCATTTCAAGCGTGTCCAAAATCAATTTACGGTGAACAGTCGTGAAGAGGCGGAAAAAATCGAAACGCTGAAACGCCAACGAGCGGAAAAGGCCGCCCTGCGTGAACGGACGATGAAATGGCTTTCGGACACATTGTCCGCCAAGCCTGCCGAATCTCCCCAACCCGTTCCAGAAGAACAAGAACCGTTCATCGCTAATACAATCGACTTTCTCCTCCGTGGGGCCAACAACGAAGCCGTCAATCTGCTTTCCGCCGCCAGCGGAAAACTCAACGTCCGCGAAGTCGCCATCCGCATTCTCCGCAATTGCGGCAAATTTCCCGAAGAAGCGGACGAATTCCTCCTCGCCAACGGTATTCACGCAGGATTCTCCAGAAGCGTTTTGGAGGAGACGGACAAGCTTGAAGCGTTTCCGGAAGATTCAGAACGGCTTGATTTGACGCATCTTGAGACGTTTTCCATCGACGACGAAGAAACGATGGAAATCGACGATGCGCTCTCTTGCCGCACGGAAGGCGACAAGACAATCGTCGGAATCCATATCGCGGATCCAGCCTATTTCGTGCCCAAAGATACGCCAATTGATCTTGCCGCGGAAGACCGCCCGCTCTCCCTCTACCTTCCGACGACGTTCGTTCCCATGTTTCCAGAACGCCTCAGCCATGATCTCGCCAGCCTCGTGCAAGACAAAGTGAGACCGTCGCTGACGTTTACCGTCACGTTTGACGCCAATGGCGAAATGGATGAATGGACAATCTGTTCTGCGAAGATAAAAGTCTCTCAACGTCTGACTTACATAGAAGCAGACAAGATGATGGAGTCTGGAAAGGACTCTGTTTCAGACGCTTTGCGCAAACTGGACGCCATTTCACGGAAACTCCGGCAGTACCGTGAAGAAGACGGCGCCGTTTCGTTGAATCGTCCGGAAATGAAAATCCGCGTGCGCAACAATCAAATCATCGTCGAACACATTGATCAAGAGACGCCTTCCCACCAAATGGTCGGCGAATTCATGATTCTCGCGAACAATCTCGCCGCCAAATACGCTCTTGTCCATGACATTCCCGTCATCTACCGCGCACAGGAGGAGCCGTCCGAACCCGTCCATCCCATCCGCCGTTATGATCCGTGTCTTTTCGACCAGATGATCCGCCGCATGCGCCGTACTCATCTCTCAACCTATCCCGCGCCGCATTTTGGTCTCGGACTGGATTTATACGTGCAAGTCAGTTCCCCCCTGCGCCGCTACGCCGATCTCGTCATCCTCCGGCAGCTTTCCGCGCATTTCGCCAACCAGCCTCTCCCCTACAAGCAGGAAGAGCTGTTCTCCATTCTCGACAATGTTGACAGCACATCCAGCCAGAACAAATCCCTCGAACGCGAAGCGAACAAATTCTGGATGCTGGAATACATCGCCAGAAACTGCATCGGGCATGAATTCGATGCGATTGTCGTCCGGCAGGAAGGAAATCTCGTCCTCGCGGAAATCGACCGCCTCTTCGAACGCGGCGTCGTCTATACTCGCGACCATGTTAAATTTGGCGAACGAATTCGCGTAAGAATCAAAGATTCTTCACCGAAAAATGGACGTCTCGCCATGGAGATGCTAAATTAATAGAAACAATCATTTCAAATAGTCTTTTTCCAAAAAACAACCACCACAAGGCAACGCACACACAATGAACGACCTCATCTTAAAGGATTTCGTGGATCGCAAAGCCCTTGAAAAGATCCAACTGGCCCGCCTGCAGGACACCGTCACAAGACTCTATGAGAATGTCCAGTTCTATCACAAGGCCTTTGACGAGAAAGGCGTCAAGCCGCGCGATCTCGTCACGCTCGCGGATCTTGCAAAGTTTCCGACGACCATCAAGACCGACCTTCGCGACCACTATCCCTTCGGCCTCCTCGCCGTCCCGCAGAAGGACATCGTCCGTATCCATGCCTCCAGCGGAACAACTGGCAAGCCGACCGTCGTTTGCTACACCCAGAATGATATCGACATCTGGGCCGAAACAATGGCCCGCTCTCTCATCTGCGGTGGTGCGACGGAAAACGATATCGTTCAAGTTGGTTATGGTTACGGCCTCTTCACCGGCGGCCTCGGTGCGCATTACGGTGCGGAACGCCTCGGCGCATCCGTCATCCCGATGGGCGGCGGCTCCACGGAAAAACAGTTGATGCTCATTCGCGACTTCGGCACGACCGTCATCTGCTGCACGCCTTCCTTCTTCATCCATCTGATTGAAGAAGCCGAGAAGATCGGTCTCGATTTCCATGATACGAAACTCCGCCTCGGCGTTTTCGGTGCGGAACCGTGGTCCGAAGGCATGCGCGATCTCATCCAGCAAAAGACTGGTATCAAGGCGCATGACGTGTTCGGCCTTTCCGAAATCATGGGCCCGGGCGTCGCCATGGATTGCGAAGCCCACGATGGTCTCCATATCTTCGAAGACCACTACTATCCGGAAATCCTCAACCCCGACACAGGCGAAGTCCTGCCTCCCGGAGAAGAAGGCGAACTGACGTTGACGACGATCACGAAGACCGGTATGCCGCTCCTCCGCTACCGCACGCACGACATCTCGCGTCTCTGCTATGAAAAGTGCTCCTGCGGCCGCACGCTCGTCCGCATGGAGAAGGTCCGCCGCCGTAGCGACGACATGCTTATCATCCGTGGTGTCAACCTCTTCCCGTCGCAGGTCGAAAGCGTTCTGCTCACCGTCAAAGGCGTCGAGCCGCACTACCAGTTGGTCGTCACCCGCACGAAGGCGATGGACGAACTGGAAATCAAGGTGGAAGTCCAACCGGCCATGTTCGAAGACGCCGTCAAAGGCCTTGAACAGCTCCGCGCGGAAATCGGCAGCCACATCAAGCAGATCATCGGTCTGAACGCGAAAATCACGCTCGTCGAGCCCGGAACCATCGAACGCTCCTCCGGCAAGGCCAAACGCGTCATCGACCTCCGCAAGCAGTGATTCCACAGCCTTGTATCCCTTCTATCGCTTGAATCGCTTCTATCGCTTGAATCCCTTCCATCCCTTTTATCCCTAAAATCCTATTATGATCAAAGTCACCATCTGGAACGAATTCATCCACGAAAACACGCAGGAAGCCGCCAAGAAAATGTATCCGGGCGGACTCCATCTCGCCATCGCCAAGGGCATCGCCTGCGATGATTTCGAAATCAAATACGCGACGCTTGAACAAGACGAAAACCACGGTCTTTCCGAAGACGTTCTCGCCAACACGGACGTCCTCCTCTGGTGGGGCCATTGCGCTCACGAAAAAGTGAAGGACGAAGTCGTGGACCGCGTCATGAGCAACGTCTGGAACGGCATGGGTCTCATCTGCCTTCATTCCGCCCATATGTCCAAAGTCTTCCGTCGCCTCAACGGCACGTCCGGCAAATTGATCTGGCGTGAAGCCAATGAACGTGAACGCATCTGGTGCGCCAATCCGGGCCATCCCATTGCGCAGGGCCTCCCCGAATCTTTCGTGCTCGACTACGAAGAGATGTACGGTGAACCCTTCATGGTCGCTCCGGATGCGCAACCTGTTTTCATTTCGTGGTTTGAAGGCGGAAATGTCTTCCGTAGCGGCGTCACGCTGCAGCGCGGCAATGGACGGATCTTCTATTTCCGCCCCGGCCATGAAACCTTCCCGACGTACTACAACGCAAACGTCCTCAAGGTGATCTCCAACGCCGTCCGCTGGTGCGCCCCCACCGTTCGTTTCCCGTATCCGCCGACTCATCGTCCGAACGCAGACGAACAGATGTCGCCGAAAGTCCGCTGACCTTGCCTGCATTCGCTTTAGGCTTTCAGCTTTAAGCTTTTAGCTAAAACAATGGACGCGCTTTCCATCATCCATCACTTCTATCCGGCGGACGATGCCTTCCGGAAATTGTTGCTGTTGCACAGCAATCAAGTAAAGGACAAGGCATTGCAGATTCTGTCCAATTGCGATTTGCAATTGGACAGGACCATTGTCGAAAACGGCGCTCTTCTGCATGACATCGGTATTGGCCGCTGCCATGCGCCGTCGATTCTGTGCAACGGCACGGAACCGTATCTGGCTCATGGAATCATCGGAGCAGCGATGCTCCGCGAATTGGACACATCGCTAGAACCGTATGCGCGAATTTGCGAACGTCATACGGGAACTGGCATCACCGCCGCTGAAATTGTCGCACAGTCGCTACCTATTCCTATCCGCGATTATCTTCCTGAAACGCCAGAGGAAAAGCTTATCTGCTTGGCGGACAAGTTCTTCTCGAAATCCGGAGACCTGCGTGAAAAGAGCCTCGCCGACATTCGCCGCTCCCTCTCCCGCTTCGGCTCCGACACCCTCACCCGCCTAGACGAGATGTGCGCATTGTTTTCTTTAGTGGTTAGTGGTTAGTAATTAGTGATTAGTGGTTAGTGATTAGTGGTTAGTGATTAGTGGTTAGTGGTTAGTGGTTAGTGGTTAGTGGTTAGTGGTTAGTGGTTAGTGATTAGTGGTTAGAGGCTAGTTCTAGAGATTCTAGCCTCCTAGCCGCCTAGCCGCCTAGAACCTCTCCCTTCCATTGTTTCTTTACCTTATTTAATAAAACTTCCTATTTTTCTCTCTCTAGCCGCCCCATTTTTTTCATGCCAGCTTGATTTTATCACGAAAAGCATTACAGTAATTCCATTCTTACACTGTAATGGCGTAGGATGTCTAGATATTTTTATATCTAAAGCGTTTTTTATATTTTTTTATATCGGTGCCGCCTAAAAACGGCGAAGGCAAGGACTCACCCCAAAAGTCAAAGGTAAAAACATGTGTGAATGCAAGTTGTCAGAAGGCGCGAAGGCGAAATTCGCCGAACTGGACGCCTTCATTGATGGTCTTGGCATCAATGTCAAAGACGATCGCAGACGTGGATATCTCATCCAAGTCCTGCACAAGGCTCAGGAGATTTTCGGTTATCTCCCGCGCGAAGTGCAGAAACACGTGGCGGACAAGCTCGCCCTCACGGAAGCGCAGGTTTCCGGCGTTGTCAGCTTCTACAACTACTTCACAACCGAACCCAAAGGCAAATATATCATTGATATCTGCCTCGGTACGGCTTGCTATGTGAAAGGCTCCGAAACAGTTTTGAACGAACTCGAACGCGTCCTCAACATCAAGGCGGATTCCGCTCCCACGGCGGACGGCCTCTTCTCCATCAACGCCCTGCGTTGCGTCGGTTGCTGCGGTCTGGCGCCCGTGATGCGCGTCAACGGCAAAGTTTACGGTAACGTCACCCCCGCCATCGCTCGTTCAGTGGTGGAAGAAATCAAGGCCAAGGAGGCATAAGCATGAAAAAAATCACAAGCAAAGCTGACTTGATGGCCATGTACGACTCCGCGAAAGTCAAGCTGACGCTGCGCCTCGCGGGAGCCAAAACGGACTCCAAGAAGAAAGACATCCTCATCTGCGGCGATACCGGCTGCTTGGTCTCCAACAGTCAGGAAATCATCGCCAATCTGCGCGCCGAAGTGAAGGCCGCTGGTCTTGAAAACGACGTGAACGTCATCCAGACCGGTTGCTTCGGCTTCTGCGCCCAGGGCCCGATCGTCAAGATCATGCCGGACAACGTCTTCTACGTCAAAGTTAAACCCGAAGATGCTAAGGAAATCGTCCAGAAGCATATCGTTGAGCACAAGCTCGTCGATCGCCTCGTCTATGTCGAACCCACGCTGAAAGCCCAGATCACGGACAGCCAGCAGATGCCCTTCTACAAGAAGCAGCAACGCATCGCCCTGCGCAACTGCGGCGTCATCGCCGAAGAGAACATTGAAGAATACATCGCGGCGGAAGGTTTCCAAGGCCTTGCCAAAGCCCTTACCGAAATGAAGCCTGCCGACGTCGTGCAGGAAGTTCTTGATTCCGGTATCTGCGGTCGTGGCGGCGCGGGATTCCCCACCGGTATGAAGTGGAAGATCGCGGCTGGCGTCCAGGCTGAAGAAAAGTACATCGTCTGCAACGCTGACGAAGGTGACCCCGGAGCGTTCATGGATCGTTCCATCATGGAAGGCGACCCCTGCTCCATCATCGAAGCCATGGCCATCGGCGGCTACGCCATCGGCGCCCAGAACGGTCTCGTTTATATCCGCGCGGAATACCCGCTCGCGGTTTCCCGTCTGCAGCTGGCCATCGACCAGGCCCGTGAGCTCGGCCTCCTCGGCAAGAACATCATGGGCACGGGATTCGATTTCGACATCAACATCAAGCTCGGCGCCGGCGCTTTCGTCTGCGGCGAAGAGACGGCTCTGATCCACTCCATGGAAGGTCTCCGTGGCGAACCCACCACCAAACCGCCATTCCCCGCGAACATCGGCGGCGGTTACTGGGGTTGCTCCACCAACGTCAACAACGTTGAAACCTACGCTTCCATTCCGATCATCCTGCGCAAGGGCGCGGCTTGGTACTCCAAGATCGGTAACTGGGTTTGCGAACGCGACGAAAACGGCCACTGGGTCAAGACCATCAGCGGCAACGCCGGAACGAAAGTCTTCGCGTTGGCCGGTCAGGTCAACAACGTCGGTCTGGTCGAAGTCCCGATGGGCACGACGCTCCGCGAAATCATCTTCGAAATCGGCGGCGGAATCGCCGGCGGCCGTGAATTCAAGGCCGTGCAGACTGGCGGCCCCTCTGGCGGCTGCATCACGAAAGAAAATCTTGACACGCCGATTGACTACGGCGCGCTCGTCAAGATCGGTTCCATGATGGGTTCCGGCGGTATGATCGTTCTGTCCGATAAGGACTGCATGCCCGCCATGGCGAAATTCTATCTCGGCTTCACGAAGGATGAGTCCTGCGGTAAGTGCACGCCCTGCCGTATCGGTACGCGCCGCATGCTTGAAATGCTCGAGAAGATCTGCGACGGCACCGCCACGGAAGACACGTTGGTTGAACTCGAAAAACTCGCCAACACCATCCGCGACACCGCCCTCTGCGGTCTCGGCCAGACGGCCCCGAACCCGATCCTCGCCACGATGCGTTACTTCAAGGACGAGTATATCGCCCACGTTCGCGACAAGAAGTGCCCCGCCGGCACCTGCACGAAGCTCTACACGCTGAAGATCACCGACGCCTGCATCGGCTGCACGAAGTGCAAACGCAACTGCCCCGTCGGCGCCATCACCGGCGAACTGAAGCAGAAGCATGTCATCGACGTCAACAAGTGCATCAAGTGCGGCGCTTGTATCGACGGCTGCCCGAAGAAAGCCATTGTCAAGGAATGAGGAGGGACTAAAAATGAGTGACGTAACAGTAAAAATCAACGGCAAACAAGTTTCCGTCCCCTCCGGCTCCACCATTCTCGAAGCCGCGCAGAAACTGAACATCAACATCCCCACCCTTTGCTACTGCAAAGATCTCGGTTGCGGCGTTTCCAACAAGCCCGCGTCCTGCCGTATCTGCCTCGTCGAGGCTACCGGCATCCGTCCGCGCCCGATTCTCGTCCCCGCCTGCGCGACGCCGATCACGAATGACCGCGTCGAAGTCTGGACGAACTCCCAGCGCGCCCTCAACGCCCGCCGCACGGTTCTCGAGCTCATGCTCTCCGACCACCCGAAAGACTGCTTGACCTGCCCGAAGAACCAGGACTGCGAACTCCAGGCGCTCGCTTCCGAATTCGGCATCCGCGATATCGAATTCAAGGGCGAAACCAACAAATTCGACATTGACGACTCCAGCGAAGCCATCATGCGCGACCTCTCCAAGTGCATCATGTGCCGCCGTTGCGAAACCGTCTGCAATAAGGTCCAGACCGTCGGCACCCTGACAGGCGTCGGCCGCGGCTTCTCCGCGAAGGTCGGTACCGCCAGCATGATCCCGCTCGCCGACACGTCCTGCACGTTCTGCGGTCAGTGCGTCAACGCCTGCCCCGTCGGTGCCATCACCGGTATCAGCTATGTCAAGAAGGTTTGGAACGCCATCAACGATCCGACCAAGACCGTCGTCGTCAGCACGGCTCCTGCCGTCCGCGTCGCAGTCGGTCAGGAATTCGGCTTCGAGCCCGGCACGCCTATCACGGGCAAACTGGTCGCCGGCCTCCGCGCCCTCGGCTTTGACAAAGTGTTCGACACGAACTTCGCCGCCGACTTGACCATCATGGAAGAAGGCAACGAACTCGTTGGCCGCGTGAAGGACTTCCTCGGTGCTGTGAAAGACGGCAAGAGCGCTACTGATGCATCACTTTCCGCAAGACTGCCGATCCTCACGAGCTGCTGCCCGGGCTGGATCAACTTCATCGAACACAACTTCCCGGATCTGCTTGACATCCCGTCAAGCTGCAAATCCCCGCAGCAGATGTTCGGCGCCATCGCCAAGAGCTACTACGCGGAGAAACTGGGCATCGCCCCGAAGGATCTCATCGTCGTCTCCGTCATGCCCTGCCAGGCGAAGAAGTACGAAGCGGCCCGTCCGGAATTCGCCCCCAACGGCGTCCGCGACATCGACTACGTCGTCACCACTCGCGAACTCTGCAAGATGCTCCGCGAAGCCGGTATCAATCTCGCCAACATGAATGATGAGAAGTATGACAGCCCGCTCGGCGAATCCACTGGCGCGGCCGACATCTTCGGTGTCACCGGCGGTGTTCTCGAAGCGGCTCTCCGTTCCGTCTATACCATGCTCAATGACGGCAAGAATCTGGAAGGCGATGCCATCAACTTCCGCGCGGTCCGTGGTCTTGACGGCGTGAAGGAAGCTCAGGTCACAGTAGCTCCCGGTCTCACGGTCAATGTCGCCGTCGCCTCCGGCCTCGGCAACGCCCGCAAGGTGCTCGAAATGGTCCGCGAGGATCGTTCCCGCTTCCAGGCCATCGAAATCATGGCCTGCCCCGGCGGTTGCATCAACGGCGGTGGACAGCCCTACCTGCACGGTCATCGCGACCTGCTGGACAAGCGCATGGCCGGCCTCTATCTCGAAGACGCCAACAAGCCGTTGCGCATGTCTCACCAGAATCCGGACATCATCAAGCTCTACGACGAATATCTTGGCACGCCTGGTTCCGAGAAGTCTCACCACCTCCTCCACACGCACTATCA
The DNA here is from genome assembly GCA_017548425.1 of Victivallales bacterium. GTDB lineage: Bacteria > Verrucomicrobiota > Lentisphaeria > Oligosphaerales > Oligosphaeraceae > UBA1407. The sequence continues at coordinate 4,666 of JAFZAB010000171.1, read as the reverse complement.
TCAGAAGTAAAACGCTGGTGATCAGCTAATTCCACAAACTCCCGCCTCGAATTGAGGCGGGAGTTTTTTTGTCTTTCCATCTTAACATTTTTATTTTTTTAGATTTTTCATGCAACTGCTTGCATATTGCAAATCAGACAATAAATTCATGCAAGTAGTTGCATAAATTCATTTGATTCCATAGCGTTCTCATGAAGAAACCTTTGACCATAGACGGCATCGCCAAGCTTGCGGGCGTCAATCGCTCGACGGTCTCCCGCGCCTTGAATCCGGAAACGGCCTCTCTTATCAGCGAAGAGCAACGCAATCGGATTCTCGCCATCTGCAATGAACACAACTACCGTCCACGCGCCTCCGCACGCGCATTCGCCAGCGGCAAGACACAGAAGATTGCCTTGATTTCCAGCACACTTATCCACGACTGCTCATTAGCGACCTACGCGGAATATTTGCAAGCCCTCACGGTCGCCATTCAGAATCAAGGCTACACGCTGACCACATTCGTCCTCTCGCTCGACAATGCGGAAGACAAAGAGGGCATGCTGACAGACTATCTTTTGTCGCGGCAGGCGGACGGCTATTTCATCAGCAGTTCGTTGCTGACACAGCGTATCGCCAAAGTCATCCACAGCATGGACCGCCCTGTCATCGCCATGAGCATCCCGCCGTCGCCGCGTTCGTTCAATGTTCCAACCATTCAAAAGAACAACATTCCCGCCTACATGGAGCTATTTCGCCGTATTCCAATGGATTATGCGGGAAAAGTCCTCTATGTCGGCCATGCCACATCGTCGGAAAGCCGCATCAAATATGATGAAATCCACCAAACGCTCCAAATGATGGGACGCCCATTGGATTTCATTGTCGCTGATTTCATGGAAACGCCGTACAACAGCCCGCTGGTGGACCGCCATCACGGCATGTGCTATGCCGAAGAGAATCTGGAAAAACTGCTTCAATACAAATTGATCATTTCGACGGATTTGACGGCTCTCGGTATCTGCGACGCACTGCGACGGCACGATATCGTGCCTGGAGAAGACATCTTTTTGGCGGGAATCGACAATCTGGAAGGCATCTGCCACACGCCAGATCCGTTCCTCACAACCATCGATCAGGGCTATGGTCAGCTCGGCACATCCGCCGGCAACGGCATGATCGCCGCCATCGCCACTGGAATCATACAAGAACACGAACTCATCAACCAAGCCACCTTCATACGAAGAAAAAGCTTTTAACCAATTACAAAGGAGTCGTTCATGAGTCTGTCCATCTACAAGACCAAGCAGGAAAGCGGTGTCGCCGCCGCCAAATTCGGAGCCGCCAAAATTCGCGCCGCGTTAGCCGAAAAGGGCGAATGCCGCATCATCGTCGCCACAGGCGCCAGCCAGTTTGAAATGCTCACGCAACTTGCGCAGGAACCGGACATCAATTGGTCGAAAGTCACCTTGTTCCATCTGGACGAATATGTCGGTCTGCCTGAAACGCATCCTGCCTCCTTCCGTAAGTATATCAAAGAACGCTTTATAGCGAAACTGCCGCGTCCATTGCAGGAAGCCAATTTCGTGCCGGGCGACGCCGCTGACTTGCAGGCCGCCATCGACAAATTGGGCGCCCATCTACAGGAAAAAGTCGTCGATGTCTGCTTCATCGGCATCGGCGAAAATGGCCATATCGCTTTCAACGATCCGCCGGCGGATTTCGACACGGAAAAGCCGTATATCATTGTCAATCTTGATGATGTCTGCCGTAACCAACAGCTTGGCGAAGGATGGTTCCCCACGTTTGACGATGTGCCCAAACAAGCCGTCTCCATGACCGTCCGCCAGATTCTCAAGAGCCGCTGCATCGTCAACACCGTTCCAGATTCCCGCAAGGCCTACGCCATGCAGATCACATTTGAAGGCGAACTCTCCCCCATGCATCCCGCCTCCGTCATTCGTCTCCATCCGGACTGCGCCACATTCTGCGATGAACCCGCCGCCGCCAAACTCTGCAAGCTGACGAGGGAGTTCTGCGCAAAATGAAATGCTTTGACCTACAGGTAAACGGAGCCTTCGGAACGTCTTTCTCCGATCCATCCATCACGGAAGACGCCTTCCTCCGTTGCGTTGAAAAGATTCTCGCCAAAGGCGTTACACGCTTTCTGCCAACATTTCCAACATCCGCCATGGACACTTATCGGCGAAACCTCCCCATGCTGGACAAGCTCATCGACTCCCATGGTCTTCGCTACGCCCTGCCCGGCTTCCATATCGAAGTGCCGTTCATCTCCAAACTACCGGGCGCCGTCGGCGCCCACAATCCCGCATGGGTCCTCCCGCCAGATATCAAGACGCTGGATGAACTGATCAATCTTGCCAACGGCCATATCTCGATTCTGACCGTCGCCGCTGAACTGCCTGGCATCAAGGAGTTTATCAGTCATGCCCATACAAAAGGCATCTGCGTCTCGCTCGGCCATGAAATCGCGTCGGAAGACGATATCAACCAGTCGGGAGCCGACACGATGACGCATCTCGGCAACGGCCTGCCCAATCTCATCGACCGCCACCGCAATCCCATCTGGACTGGCCTCTCCAAAGACGACATGACCATCATGGCCATCACGGACGGTCACCACCTGCCCGTCAACGTCCTGAAATGCTACTTGCGTTGCAAAGGCGTCGATCGCTTCATCGCCGTCTCCGACGCATGCTTCGTGGCGGGACTTCCGCCTGGACGTTACGACAGCAGCGTCAACGAAGGCGTTCTCGAACCGAATGGTAAATTCCACAATCCCACGAAAAAGTGCCTCATCGGCGCCTCCATGCTTCTGCCAGAATGCGCCGCCGTGCTGAAACGCGAGAATCTGCTTTCTGACGCGGACATCGAACGTGTCTGCTGGATTAATCCGCACGCCCTCCTCCACATGCCGTTATAATCAACAGTTTCTAAACCACAATACAAAAGGCCTTGCCGCATAAACAGCAAGGCCTTTCTTATTCTTCTGTCCCTTTTGTCCCTTTCGTCCCTTATTTTTATTTCCCAAACAAGAAGAATTCATCTGGCTCGGCCAGTTTGATTGGCTCGCCTTTCACGCGCTTCAGGCCGTCTTTCAAATCGCCTGTCATCTTGTCTGGATATGGCGCTACTGGCACAATTGTACCATCTTTCATCTTGCCGTCCAGAACATCGGGAGCGATGCCGTTTTCACGCCAGTCGCGAATGACTTTCTGCAGATTCACAAGGCTCTGGACGCCGTTGCCGCCGCCATGCGCACGGCCCGGAAGCAGATAATAACGGCAGAATGGTGACAATTTATCCCATCCGCCCAGAAGTTTCGCCGCACGTCCAAGATAGCCAGCCGCAACATGATACGGACAGATCGGATCTTCCGTTCCCGCGAAAACGATTAATTTTCCGCCATGAGCTTCGAATGGCCGCATGTCATAGTCCCGCGCATTGAAATCATCGGCGAACGCTTTGACGAATTCCGTCAACTGTTCGTCCGTCAACTTCATGAAATCCGCATCGTTGCCGAAATACCAGTTCAGACACCAAATGCCGCGATCCGCCATCGTCTTGATGCTCGCCGTGAACGGAATGCCGTTCAAAACGCGCTTTCCATTCAAAAACGGTCCTTCCAACATCTTCGCGACACGCAATTTCTGGTCGTCGTTCATCTTCGGCTCCATCGCCGCCGCACGTTCGACAATCGCGTCCGCCGCTTCCTTTGAATATTCTGGATTCGTGATGAACTTGCCCGCCGCATACGGCTCCTCCCGCGCGGCCAGATATTCCACCGCCGCCTTGCTGACGTTGTCCATTTGCTCCGCCGTGAACACAAGTTTGCCGTCCATGTCATGTGTGCAACGGCGCAAATGCAAGAAATACAAGAAGTTCGGGATGCGCCACAATGCGGGCACGCCGCAGAGCACGCCATCAAAATCCTCTGGATAACGCTGCACTTCCATCATCGCCTGACCACCGCCCGTCGAACTGCCCGTGAAATACGAATACGATGGCTTTCTGCCATAAAACGCTTCCACGAACTGCTTGGCAACAACCGTCATCAGATGCGTTGAACGCCAGCCAAAATCTTTCCAAACCTCTGGATTGGAAACGTTTTTGGACGAGCCCATGTCCGTCGTCACAGACGCGTCATATGTGCGAATCTGTGTCCGCAGAAAGCCTTCTGGAACATTTCCTGCGCGGCCGCCGTTGCCGCCAGCCCACAGGTTCCCCGTCCATTTTTCCGCCTTCGGAAGCCACAATTCACAACGGATGTACGATTCCGTCGTAGGCCGCAGCACATATTGGACGGCGACGAAATTCGGCAGATGCGGTTCCGGATGACCATCACTGGAGACATAGGCGCCATTCGGAACGAATTCCAGCCCAGTGATTTCGCAATTTTCAGCCTTCACTTGCCGAATCCGCTCCATACCCGCCTTCATTTCAGCCGCCAATGCTTCGTCTATTTTGATGTTCTCCGTCATAATCCGTTCCTTTATAGGCTTGATTCCGACTCGTCTCCGCCGCGCGGGCGCCTTTTTCGTCTGGGCAACCGCCGTCATTGAACACACACATACCAATATAATCCACAACCATTTTTTCATAAAATCTCCTTTTTGGTGTTGCAGCGACGTCCACGTCGTCGCCGTGGGGGTGGCACGGTGCGTCC
>JAFZAB010000170.1 GCA_017548425.1 Victivallales bacterium | reverse complement strand
TGTCGTCGGACGACAACCGCTACATCTGCGCGGCGTTGATCACCTGCCTGAAGGCGCTCTGATTTTGAAGGCGGAACTATGCGCGTAACATACAAGCGTTTGTTTTTGAAGAAACGGTATCCGCTGGCGATCAGCCGCGGCGTCATCACGGGTTCGGAGAATCTGTTTGTCTGCGTCGAAGCGTTCGGGCAGACAGGCGTCGGCGAACTGGCGAGCACGACGACGGAGCAGGGCGAGAACTGCGACACAGGTCTCGCCGAACTGGAGCCGTTCGTCGCATCGCTGCCAGACAATCCGTCCATCGCGCAAGTCTGGAACGATGCCAGGGAACGCGGCATTCGGCCGCGGGCCTTGGCGGCTTTGGACATCGCGCTGTGGGACGCGTTCGGAAAAGCCTGCGGCCAGCCATTGTGGCGTGTTTTCGGACTGCCGCGCGAATCGCCTGCGACATCGTTGACGATTGGTATCAATCTGCCGGAAATCACGAAGGAACGCGTTCCTGAAATCCTGTCTCGAACAGGGGCTAAGTTCTTGAAAATCAAGCTTGGATCGCCTGACGGACTGGATGCGGATCGCGGTCATTTCATGGCGGCGAAGGAAGCCGCCGCGCCGTTCCATGCGGGATTGCGCGTCGATGCCAACGGCGGCTGGTCGTTGGAAAACGCGAAAGTCATGATGAAATGGCTGGCGGAGCAGGGCGTGGATTACGTCGAACAACCGTTGGTGAAAGGCGCGGAAGACCAACTGCCCGAGCTGTTTAAAGACCGTCCATTGCCAATCTACGTCGATGAGTCGATATGGTTTGCGAACGATGTTCCGAAACTGGCGGATCGCGTCGATGGCGTCAATCTGAAGCTCATGAAATGCGGCGGATTGACGGAGGCGTTGCGGATCGTGGCGGTGGCTCGTGCGCATGGCTTGGGTACGATGATCGGTTGCATGGGTGAATCGTCCGTCGATATTTCGGCTGGTGCGTCCATTGGCGCGTTGTTCGACCATATCGATTTGGATTCGCATTTCAACCTGCTGAACGATCCCGCGCGGGGCGCCGTCATGACGGACGGCGTCGTGTTGCCGACGGACGCTCCCGGACATGGCGCGGCGTTTATTTAACTATTTGGAATTAAACTTGCTAAATGGCAAGATGACAATCAATTAAGAAGAGGCATTACAAGATCAAGATGTTCACACCATCAACACCAATCGTCATTTTCATGGAAGACTGCTACGGCGACATGCATGGCAAGATGTGCTATGACTTGCTCCGTTTTGCGGAAAATCCGATACTGGGAATCATCGACAGCACGAAGGCTGGCAAGCTGTCAAAAGACGTCATGCCGCAGTTGCCGCGCGGTAACACGCCGATTATCAAGGATGTAGATGAAGCAGCGGCGTTGGGCGCGAAGGCGCTCGTCATCGGCATGGCGCCATCGGGCGGCTTGCTTCCGGATTTTTGGTATCCGATGCTGGGTCGTGCCATTGAAATCGGCATGAGCATCGTGAACGGCCTGCATGTGAAGCTTGGGCTACGCTATCCGAATCTCAAGCCTGACCAATGGGTGTGGGATGTCCGCCAGGAGCCAAGCGGCCTTGGCATCGGCAAAGGCCGTGCGCATGAACTGAACAACAAACGAATGCTGATTGTCGGAACGGATATGGCGAACGGCAAGATGACAGCCGGACTGAAAGTTTTGGAAGCGGCGCGGAAGCGCGGCATCAAGGCCGACTTCCTTGCGACGGGCCAGATCGGTATCGTCCTGCGCGGCAAAGGTGTTCCGCTAGACGCCATCAAACTGGATTACGCCTGCGGCGCCATCGAAAAAGGCGTGTTGGAACTTGCTGATAATGAACTGATTATCATTGAAGGACAGGGCTCCGTCCTGCATCCTGGAAGCACGGCGACGATGCCGTTGCTGCGCGGCTCCTGCCCGACGCATCTCTTGTTGAACCACAAGTGCGGTCTCGACCATCTGCGTGATTTCACGTGGATTAAGTTCCCGCCGTTGAAGAAAGTCGCGCAGGTCTATGAATATCTGGCGAGTGCCGGCGGTGCGCTTCCGCCTGCGAAAGTCTATGGTATTTCGTTGAATACGCAGAATCTGACCGAGCAGGAAGCGAAGGACGCCGTGAAACGCGCGGAAGACGAGACAGGCCTGCCTGCCAACGATCCAGTACGCTTCGGGGCGGATAATCTTGTTCCATAATGTATGGCCTTGGGGGAGGAGCTTTTTCCTATATCATTGGAATAGATTATCTACAGTGTTGGTTCTCATTTAGTTATTATCACATTTTGACAGATGCGTTCCAAATCATAAGAAGCAACGCCAAGCGGCTTGTCTATATCTTGTAAAGACCATTCAACCGTTGTCTTATCCTTAGACTTGCAAATAAGCAATCCAACTGTTGGATTATCTGTTTCACTTTTCAGTAATTTGTCGGTGGCGGTTACGTAGAAATTCAATTTGCCTGCATGTTCTGGCTCAAATTCGACCACCTTCAGTTCTACTACTACATAGCATCGCATCTTTATATGGTAGAAAACAAGATCAGGGAAATATGACTTCCCGTTCGGCATTTTCAATTCCATTTGCCTTCCCACAAAGGCGAAACCCTTGCCCAATTCAAGCAGAAAACGTGTAATGTCAGAGATTAATGCCGTTTCCAATTCTTTTTCATCATAATTTGGACCTATTGAAAGAAAATCAAATTTATAAGGATCTTTCAGAACTTCTTGTGCAAGGTGGCTCTGAGGTTTGGGAAGTCGCTCAATAAAATTTGTTAACGCCTGTCCTTGAGTCATATACAATCTTGCAGTAAGATAATGTACCAATTCCTGACGACTCCAGCCTTCTTCCACTGTCTTATGGATATAGAATAAGCCTTCTTCCACTGCATTGCAATGCTGAATGATTTCCACATGATGACGCCATGGAACGGAGAAGAATGTATCATCTGGCAAAAAGACTTGCTGTTTATTTCTCTCTGTCGGCAAAACTTCACCAGGCTGGTAAAGTTTTGTCGTTGCATTTTCACTTTCTTTACCAAGTTGGTGGAGAAAATCTTTATTGTAGAAAAGAAACCACCGTTTCATAGACCAAATATTGTTTTCCGACAAACCTTTCATTGTTGGAAAAGCCGCGCGAAGGTCTAAACTGACATTCGTGACAATGCCATCGCCATGTTTTCCCAATTCCTTGCGAAGGGCGAGATCATGGCCCATGCTCCAGTAGAATTCAAGCATAGCACGATTAACCTGAAATGCTGCCTTGGCTTGAATACGACACAAACGGTTTTTGACTTCTTGAAGCCAATTCATATAATCATCGTCAATGGTAGCTGATGTTCTTCTTGCGAACGATGGTAGTTGAGTTTTTGGGTTTGTTTTCACTTCTCCCCCTATATCATTGTAACATGGTTAGGAAAAACAGCCAACGTCTGATATATGCTTTGTTTCTATCTAATGTAGATGTAGTATTGATTCTTGTTCCAGTAGATGCTTGATGTGATTTTGATAAATATCTTTCTCAATAAGTTATATTTATATATTGATATAAAGAGGTAATTTAACAAGTAATTTATCATTGATTTTCATTTTTTCCATTTGAATTAGTGAAAATAGCTTTTAAATTGCAGTTATTTGTGCCGTTATCAAAATAAATGTGGACAGATCAATAGCATTCGAAGAAGATAAACGTGGATACCGTATATAAAAATCAGCGTACGATTAGAAACGCGACTTGCGTGGACCATTGCACTTTGTGGTTCAAGAGTTCCGTGCGGACGGCGTTGAAGAATTGATTCACGTCGTCTTCAGAACAGAGCTTGAGCAGACGGCTGCGGAAACTGCCGGGAGCGTTGTCGAACCAATGCTGCAATTGCGCGGAGGAAATGATGATTTCGCGCGTAAATGATTGGAGCTCAATGTTTTTAACGGAACGTCCCGCATTTTCGAAATAGCTTGTAAGTGTTTTTTCGTCCCAATTGACAAGCGGATCGTCTGGATTGGCGTAGATGTCGTCCTCCGCCTGGCGGATTCGCGGAAGCCATTCCTGTCCATGATCTTGGAGCAACGCGGCAAGGCGTTGCGTATGGCGGGCGATGTTCTCCGCCAAGGCAACATTGCCGTCCGTTTCATTCATCAATTTGACGATATTCTGAACGGCGGCTTGTTTGTCCGACGCGTTGGCGATGAAATTCCGCCCGATGATGAAATCGAAACGGACGTCCTTCCATTCCGATTTTTCAAACGTTTCCGCAAGCGTTTCAGCGTTGGAGACTAACAGGTTAGGACGGCGGAGCGAATTGAGATTATTGGCTTGTTCAAGCAGGATGTCGGCGTTCTGCTGATTCTTCACGACGCCCCATACGCCGCCTTCGGGCGCTTTGCGGACGGCTTCCCACAGAAAGGCTCCTGCATCGCTGGTCAAATCCAACACAAGATCGTGGCGTTGAACGGTGTACATGGCGAAAAGGCGTTCACGGATCGTCGCCAGCTGCGGGGCAAGATTATCCGCCGCGCGTGCAAGCCATTTTTCCGTATTTTTGTCCGTCGGGCTGAATGTGAGGATTTCCGGCGGGGCGAGCCGCGCGTCGTTTTCACGAATGGCGGCAAGCTGTAGTTCGCGGCGGTCGCGGACGGTGTCCGCAAGTGTCGCTTCATAGCCGATGGTGCCCGGTTCGTAGAAAATCTTGCCTTGCAACGAATCCGGAAGGTATTGCTGCGCAACCCAATGGTCGCGGTAGGCGTGAGGATACTGGTAGCCGACGCCATGGCCGAAGCCTTCCTTGTCTCGCGATGCGTCGCGCAGATGGTTGGGGACTTCGTCTTCCCGTTCGGAACCAACGACTTTCAACGCGTCGAAGAAGCCCATGACGGAATTGGATTTTGGCGCGGTCGCGCAGTAGAGGGCGGCGTGGGCGAGCGGATAATGGCCTTCCGGAAGGCCAACGCGATCGAACGCTTCGGCGGCGGCGATGACAAACGGCAACGCCTTCGGATCCGCCATGCCGATGTCTTCCGAACAGAAAATCGTCATGCGGCGGAAGATGAAACGCGGGTCTTCGCCCGCATAGACCATCTTGGCGAGCCAGTAGAACGTGGCGTCAGGATCGGAGCCGCGCATGGATTTGATGAAGGCGGAAATCGTGTCGAAATGGCAGTCGCCCTCACGGTCGTAGAGAACGGCGCGTTTTTGAATGGATTCTTCCGCGACGGCCATCGTGATATGGATGACGCCGTCGTCGTCAGGCTGCGTCGTTTCGACGGCGAGTTCGAGAGCGTTGAGTGCGGCTCGTGCGTCACCGTTGGCGACATCCGCCAGATGGTCGAGAGCGTCGTCATCGAATTGGACTTTCTTGGCGCCGAAGCCGCGGACGGGATCTTTTAGGGCCTGACGGATAATATCCTTGATATTTTCGTTGTCGAGCGGCTTCAGCTGGAAGATTCGCGAACGCGACACAAGTGCCCTGTTGACCGTGAAATACGGATTTTCCGTAGTCGCGCCAATGAGAATAACGGTGCCGTTTTCGACCCATGGGAGGAGGGCGTCCTGTTGCGCTTTGTTCCAACGGTGGACTTCATCGACGAAGAGGATGGTCCGCTGGCCTTGTTCGCCAAGGCGGGCCTGCGCGGCGGCTGTGATGTCACGCAGATCCGCGATGCCGGCCATGACGGCGTTCAGGGTGACGAATTGACTTTTTGTCGTGTTGGCGATGACGCTGGCAAGCGTCGTTTTGCCTGTTCCGGGCGGGCCGTAGAAGATGAGCGACGACAGTTGATCCGCTTGGATGGCGCGTCGTAACAGCCTGCCTGGAGCCAAGATATGATCTTGTCCGATATATTCGTCCAATGTCCGTGGGCGCATGCGAGCCGCGAGAGGTTGCTCTTCGCGGATCAGTTTTTCACGGGCATGGTCGAACAGTGTTTTCATGACAATGGACTATTGCAGGACTTCCTTAATGGAAGGCATGTTGGCATTGACGGCTTCTACTTCGGCTTTCGTGGCACGGCGCAACGAAAGGTTGTCGAAACGATAATGGCCGGATGGCCAGAAGGCATATGGTTTGATGAGAATGCGTTCAGGACGGAACTTCTTGATGGACGGCAACTTAAAGCCAACTTCAAAATGGCGCCACTGATTGATTTGCGGATTGCGGCAGAAAAGCGTCTTGCGATAGACTTGCAGGTAGTCGCCTTCACGCGACGCGCGTCGGAGATCTTTGGAGCCGAACACGTCGCTATAGCCGATGCCGTCTTTGTAGTGTTCATGGAACCAAGACGAGTTCTGCCCAGCGTTTTCCGCCGTGATTTTCTGGAAGCCTCTGATCAGAATGAGCGGCATGAAGAGTTCGGAGCTTGGTTGGTCTGCCCATACATCCGCCGAGAGGATGAACCATGTATCGTCTGGCTTGACATCGATTGGGGCGGCATAGGCCCATGCGCCTTGATGCGCTCCGACCGTGTCATACTGACCGCCTTGGGAGCGGCCTTTCTTTTCGAACGCCTCTATATCGGCGTCGATCAGCTTCTTGTCCACTGTCAGGACGGTTGTATCCAGCAGCAGACAGCGGCCGGGATTGCCGTTCGTCTTATCCCAACATGCGGTCTGCCCGTCGAAGGGGCTCCAATGCTTTGGCGTCTTGCCTTCGCCGTTTTCGAAATTGCCGTTTTTAATGAGATTTTGCGGCTTGGCCTTTTTCTCAGGCTGTTTTTGAGCGCACAGCGTGGCGGCGAAAAAACAGAACAGTATAATTAGGTATAATGGTCTATAGCGCATGTTTCTTTTTGAGCTAAAAGGCTAGGAGACTGAAAGGCGAGAAGTCTGGAAGAGTTGCTTTAGGCTTTGAGCTTTAAGCTTTTATTCCGTCTGCTGGCTGAATAATTTAGCGTAGAAACCATGTTTTTCCAGCAGTTCATGATGGGAGCCGTATTCGGAAATCACGCCGTTTTCAAGAACGGCGATCTTGTGGCAGCGCATGGCCATGGAAACGCGCTGCGACACCATGATGGCCGTCTTGCCGACGAGAATCTTGGCGAGCGTCTCCTGAATTTTCTGCTCCGTGTTGGCGTCCAGAGCGGATGTACAGTCGTCCAAAATAAGCAGTTCAGGATTCGTGAGCAAGGCGCGCGCAAGCGAGAGACGTTGCCGCTGACCGCCGGAAAGCGACGTGCCGCGCTGTCCGATGAGTGTTTCATATTGGACTTGCATTTCCAAAATGAAATCATGCATCTGGGCGGCTTTGGCGGCGTCCATGATCTGCTTGTTGGTGGCGTTGGGGTAGCCGTAGCAGATATTGTCACGCATGGAGCCGGAGAAAATCTGTGCCTCCTGCGGAACGACGCCGACGGCGTGGCGTAGCGACGCCATCTTGATGTTCTTGAGGTCGATGTCGTCGATAAGTACTTGGCCTGTCGTCGGTTCGTACAGTCGTGAAAGCAGATTGAGCAATGTGGTCTTGCCTGATCCGGAGGCTCCCATGATGCAGAGCCATGTTCCGGCGGGAACGAAAAGATCGACGTCTTTGATGACGGGTTCGGGGATGACCTTCGGGGCTGATTCGTCGCCATCGCCGTCGCGGTCGCTGACAGGCGGCGGATAGGTGAACGACACATGCTTGATGGTCACGCCTTTCTTCAGCGGAGACGGGAAATCGACGGCGTTGGGAGCGTCTTGGATTTCGACTGGACGGTCGAGAACGGCCGTCACGCGGAGGAGGGCAATGCGGAGACGTTGCAGGACGAACGACAGCTGCGTGAATTCCAGAACGGGCTGGAATAGCGTCATGGTGGTCGTGTGGATGAACATCATTTCGCCGAGCTGCATCTCGCCATCCAGTACCATCTTGCCGCCGTAGAGGAAGATGGCGCAACTGGAAAGCGTCGTGAGGACACCGGCTTGACGCCCCAAAGCGGCGGAGACTTTCTGCGTGTCCAATGCATCCCGCATGAAGCAAGCCGTAAGACGATGGAAATTAAGAATTTCGCCAGTCTCACGAGCATACGCCTGGATGACTTTCATGCCCTCCAGCTTCTGTGTGACAAGACCATATAGGCAGGCGTTCGTATGGCGGAGCTCCTGGTTGAGCTTCTTGATGATGGGGCGGCGTTGACGGTACATCCATGCGTAGATCGGCGTGATGGCGATGGCCATGAGAGCCATCTGCGGAGCGTTGCTGAGAAGGACGATGCTTCCGCAGAGAATCATCGCCGTACAGTGGGTGGCACTCGTGAAGAAACCCATCATCTCGCCCTGAACGGCCAGAACGTCCGACAGGATTCGCGACAGCAGTCGGCCCGGGCTCATGGACTGGTGGTAGGACATGGACAGTTCGAGAACTTTGGCATGCATGTCTTCACGCATCCTTCCCGAAATGTTTTGTCCGACAATGATATGCTGGCGAGTCGAAAAACGTGCGAGGAAGTTCAGCAGAGTCTGCGTGCCCATGTAGAAAATAGCGATGATGAGCAGACGGCGTCCCGCACCGGGCGGTCGTTTGGAGAAGGAGACGCCTTGATCGATCTTCTGTCCCATGCTGATACGGTGCTCATCTACATGGACAGGCCGTTCCATGGCGCCGCCGAAAACGGACTTCTTGGTGGTATCGGATTTTTTTGCGGTGCCTGCCGACTTGATGACGAGAATCTCGTCAACAACGAGTCTGGAATAGAACGACATCAGATAGACTGAGCAGGAGTTCGTCGCCACGAGGCAGATGCAGATGAACAACGACCAGCGTTTGGGCCAGACATACTGCTTGATGAACCGCCAGTAGAGCGGCCAGTCCGTGCCCGATTCCGGCCGTGGCTTCATGGGCGGCCGGAACGGGTAGTTTCGCGTATGGTTGGATGGTCCGAACTTAAACATTAATATAACGGAATAGTTGATTACTCTTCGATGACGCCTTTGCCCATGTGTTTGGTGTAAAGGTCGTGATATCTGCCATTTGGAATGGCCATCAGCTGATCATGGGTGCCTTGTTCCTGAATGACGCCCTTGTCGAGCAAGATGATCTGGTCTGAATTCTTGATCGTGGAGAGGCGGTGGGCGACGACGAACGATGTGCGGCCGACGAGAACGCGGTCCATGGCCTTCTGGATGGCCTGTTCGGAGTCGGAGTCGAGGGACGACGTCGCTTCATCCATGATGAGAATGGCGGGATTCGCGCAAATGGCGCGCGCGATGTTGATGCGCTGCTTTTGACCGACGGAGAGTTCGACGCCGAAGTCGCCGACAAGCGTGTCGTACCCTTTATCAAGCGTCATGATAAAATCATGGATTTCAGCGACTTTTGCGGCGGCTTCGATCTCTTCGTCCGTGGCGGTCGGCCGCGAGAAGCGGATGTTTTCGCGGATGGACACGGAGAAGAGGAGGGATTCCTGCAGGACGATGCCGAACTGCTTGCGGAAGGAATGCAGTTCCAATTTCTTGATGTTGACGCCGTCGATGAGCAGTTCGCCGCCCGTGATGTCATAGAAGCGAAGGAGAAGATTGAGGATGGTTGATTTGCCGCAGCCAGTCGGACCGATAAGCGCGATCGTCTGGCCGGGCTCGACATGGATTGAGAAGTCGTTAATAACAGGCTTGCCCTCTTCATAGTAGAATTGGACATGCTTGAAATCGACCTGTCCTTTGATTGGCATGACGACCGGATCTGGATCGTTGACGACTTCTGGCTTTTCGTCGAAGATTTCGAAAAGGCGTTCCGTCGCGATGGAGACCTGCTGCAACTGCGAGATGAGCTGCGAGAAGCGGACGGCCGGTCCGAGAAGTTGCATCGCGTAGGAGGTGAAAGCCGTGACGTCACCGTAAGTCATGGATTCATTGAGAATCATGGCGCAGCCGAGAAAGTAGATCAGCGAACGGCCAAGGGCCTGGATTAAGTTTACGTTCATCCAGAAAGTATTGCCGGCGATGCCCAGCTGCTTGCCGTAGTACAGGGAGGCGTCCGACTGCTCTTTGAATGTTTCGTTTTCACGTCCTTCCGCACCGAACGTCTTGACGGCCATGTTGGCGACGAGGCGATTCTGCACGCCGCCGGACATGCGGTCGTAGGCGGAACGTTGGGAACGGCTGGCGAGGATGATTGGCTTGATCGTGACGTTGTAGTTGACAACGAAGACGACGACAATCAGCACTAGCAGAATGGCGAGACGCCAGTTGAGGGCGAATGTCGCGACAATGGCGAATGTCGCGACGACAAGATCGGAGATGATGCCGACGCTCTGGCCGGTCAGCATGGACTGGACGGTTCCCGAATCACCCATCAGACGGTAGAGGAGTTTACCGACACTATGTTTGGAGAAGAAACGTAGCGAGAGTCCGAGATAGTGGCGGTACAGCGCACAGCGGATGTCGAAGACGAAACGCTGGCCGAGATAGGCGATGGAGAGGCTCTGGATGAAGCCGCAGACGGTGGAGACAAGCGGAATGATGACCATCAGGGCGCCCATGACGAAGAACAGGTTGCGTTTGCCTTGCGTGAAGACGTCATCGACCAAAGTTCGCGTGACAAGCGGCGGAAACATGGCGATGATGGAGAGCAGGGCCGTCAAGGCAAAAAGCCCCAGCAACTGCACCTTGTAGGGATGCATGAAGACCAGAATCTTGGCGATATTGCCAATTTTCCGTTTGTCTTTATCTGATTTGCCGTTGTCGGGAGGCATTGTCGAGAAGGGCGTGCGGGTGATTTACAAATCCAAGCCGAACAGATAGAACCAGAAGGACGATTTGCCGTAGTAAATACGTGCTTCGCAAGTGGTTCCCATCGTGACTTCATACGGGCCCGGATCGAACGAACAGTATGCGACACGGTAGGTGGTGTTGCCGTCCGCCTGGATGACGTTGCGCAGATACATGACATTGCCGTAGAAGTAGTAGTTGCGGACGCCTTTCATGGTTGACAGTTCCGCGCGGTATTTCTGTCCGACGGCGACTTTTGAGGCGTAGCGTTCGTTGATGCGAAGCTTCAATTCCAGATCGCCATGGAAGATTTCATAGATGACGGAGGACGGCTGAAGCAATTCGCCAGGCACGAACGTGTAGCGGACGACATTGCCGTCGATCGGGGCGCGGATGCGGCGTGTTTCGAGAACGGCCTCCAGACGTTTGATGCGCTCTTCCTGCGCTTCCACCTGCTTGTCGTAGGCGGCGAGCTCTTTCTTGTATTTCTCCTGGTCCCGCTGGATCAGTTCTTCAAAAGGCGTGAAGTCCTTGTCCTTCAGAATCTTAAGGTTCAATTCGGCAAGCTTCTCCTTGTGAAGATCCGTTTCCAGATTCGTGGCGGCTTTCAAGCCTTTTTCGACGAGTTCGCGCGTCAGTTTCAGTGTGGTCTGCGCCGTGCTGAGCTCCAGTTCGGCTTTGGCAATGTTCTCTTTGTTGAGGCGTTTCTCTTCGTTGAGCGTTACAGTACGTTTGTCAATGTCAATCTGCATTTCAACGATACGCTTGTCTTTGTTGGACTTAAGCTGCTGGAGAGTGGTCATCGCTTCAGCGAGATTGGCCTCTTCAACTTCGGAGTTGAGTTCGACAAGCAGATCGCCGGCCTTGACGGTGGCGCCGGTCTTGACATGGATGGCTTTCACGACGCCGGAGACAGGGGGACGGACCTCCGCCCAGTCATACGTCGTAACATAGCCGTTTGCAAGCGTGTAGCGCGGAATTTTGATGAAGAATCCAATCAACGTCACAGCCAGAGCGACTTGGACGATGATGACGAACATGGTGGAACGATGCCATTTCTGCTCGCGGATCGGAACTGGCGGCTTTTCGCCTTGTGTTGTGCGAAGATCACCCATGGTAAGTTCTTTTCTTCAAAAAGGTTGCGTTGATGCGTTTTTAATGGATGGACGGTTATTGCTGAGGCTTCTTCATTTTGAGATAGTCTTTGGCGAGCGTGCGGATGCCTTCCGCCTCGTCGCCGTAGCGTTTGACGCACTGGTTGCATTCATAGCAATTTGTTTCGTAGCAATTGCGATGGACGCGGGCCGGATACATCTTGCGGAAGGCCTCGTAGCATTCGTCGCTGCAGAAGCAGTAGCGTTCCTGCGAGTTGCCGAACGCGATGTGGACGAGATGGAAACCGTCTTTGTTGACATCCGCGTCTTTGCCGCACCAGCCGCAGGGGATTTTGATCTGGTCGTTCATGACGCGACGGCGCTGGCTGAGTTCGTCTTCACTCCACTTGTATTCAATCCATGAATAAGAGCTGGCGGGAATCTTCGCGATGACGACTTCGCCGTTGGCGACGATGATTTCATTGTCCTTTCCACGATAGGCATGCTGGCCTTCGACGATACCGTCGTTGCCGTGCAGATGGATGATGATCTTCCCGTATTTCGGAATGTCATATGTATTCCAACCGCATTCTTCGCAGATATTTGCGAACATGCTGTGGCGGAGATGGCCGCCGCAGTTCGGGCAACGGCCGAGCTTGATCTTCTGGAGTTTGATGAAGGAGTCCTGCGCCTTTTCCTGCACTTCCTTCTCCGCTTCCTTCTGAAGACGTTGCTCATGCTCTTCGGTATGTTCACCGAATACCGCAAGATCCTGCTCTTGGTCTTCGCGCTGCTCCTCCGAAAGGAGCAAATCATTCGTGGCGATTGGCTCCTTGTTGTCAGGGAGCTTCACCGGTTCGTTGGCGTCGTTTTTCTTGTTGCCGAAAATACCCATCAATGGCATGGTCTCACCTCTGCAATTCTGTTATGGTTTAACGATAGGTTATGGTTGTTTGGTTTATTCCTCGCCGTTGTAGCCGATGGCGAAGAGGTAGTTTGTCTTGGCGCGGAGAAGGTCCGCGGCGGCGGATGTACGGCGCTGCTGGAGGCTGGTGAGCTCCTTCTGCGCGTCCGTCACGTTGGAGGATGTGCCTTCCCCGAGGCGGAACCGCTCCTGTTCGGCCGCCAACGTCTTCTGGGAGGCTTCGATACCTTTGGAGACGATGTCGATACGGGAGAGGGCGGTGCGGAAGTTGTTGATGGCGTTGCGGCGCTGCACGTCGATATCAACGGCGACCGAGCGGAGGTTTTCTTTCAACTGCTGGATGCGTGCGTCAAAACGGGCCTGCCGTGCGCGCGGACCGCGATAGTCAAGCGTGCGCTTCCAGATGACGGATGCGTCCGCTCCGATATGGCGGTCCGTCGAATATTTGAACGAGCCGTCGAAGTGGTCGTGCATTTCGCCTTGCCAGGAGACCCCCATGTTGAATGTGACGTCATCCTTCTGTTCCTCCATGGCGGAGGCGATTTGGGCGCGGGCATATTCAAGATTGTTTTTGACCTGCAGGTAGGAGCCGCGGTTTTCGAGAGCTTCCTCCATGGTGATTTCGTCAAGTTTCTTTGTCTCCGAAGCGATTTGGAAAAGAATGTCCGGACCGTTCTTCAACGTGACTTGACGATGGCCGCCGATCAGCGACGACAACGTGATGATGTTCAGCGCGAAGCGGTTACGGGCAATCTCTTCATTCTCAAGACCGAGTTGCAAGTCCATCTGCGCGTCAAAAATCTGATATTCTGGAATGACTTTCAGTTTGTTGAGGTCTTTCGCTTCGTTGACGAGACGTTCGAAACGGACGGTCGCCTCCTGCGTGACTTTGTAGGAGGAAAGCGATTCGTAGGCGGCGATGTAGGCGAGCGTGACGTCTCGACGGAGCCTCTGCGCGACGTCCAGCAGGGAGCTGACGGCGGCATTGTATTCCGCGAGAGCCATTTCGCGTTCGATGGAAAGGTTTCTGAAGCCGCGGTTGCGCAGGAGTGGAACGCGGATTCTGACGCCGAAAAGCGTTTGCGCAAGATAGTCGTACTTATCCGGATCGTTATAGACGCGTTCGGAAGCGCCAAAAGCGATATAGAAGCCAGGCTCCATGGCCATGTCTATGCCGGCCTGCAATTCGGTCGCGTTGTTGGTGAGGGCGGAATAGCCGCTGGCGCCTGGAATGGAGCGTGAACGTTCCGCTTGTCCGGCGGCGACAGTGATGGAAGGATCGAAGAATTCCAGCAATTCCTGATGGCGAAGGAGCATCTGCTCCGCCCGCCATTTGGCGGCCAGCAGGTCCGGATTATTCTTCGCGGCTTCGTTGAGTAATTCGTCCAGTTCATGCGCCCTCGCGAATTGGAGAGGGTGGATGACTGAGATCAAGAGGAGGGCCATGGCGGCCCGCAGAAAGGCGATATGGAATGTCTTACGCATGTTTGTGTCTATCAGCTGTGGAGATTTCTTGTTACAGAATCTTGCAGTCCAATATTTAACGCTAAGATGCGATGATGGCGTGTGAGTTTGTGGGGGAAAGCCCGCCGTCATGGGCTGGCGGAAGGTTTTCAAATGTACAATATATAATATAAGCCAAAAGCAAGGATAAGCACGAAAAAAGGACGTTTTTTATGAACTTTTTTTCAATTTTTTTCTTTTTTAGGTGCGACGAAAGGCGTTTAGGCTGTTTTTGCCTTGCGGCGGGCTTCCACTATGCAGAAAATCAAATCGCAGATGACAGCTGAAATGACGATGGCCGCCACGAAGAGGCCGCAGCCACGGATGCTACGCGTCCTTTCGAAAAGCCATCCGGTGGCGGCGCCGCCGATGACGGCGCCGATGGAGAGGGCCGCTTCATGGATGGCCATGCGCAATGTGCGGTTGATACTGCCGGAGATGCCGTGGAACATGCTGTTCGTGTAGGCATGTGCACAGAGAACGCCAGACACGGAGATGAGCATGATGATGGCGACGGAGCTTGATGCGAAGCCGAAAAGAAGCATGTTGACGGCCAGTAGCAGATGTCCTATAATCAGTTGCCAGTAACGGAACTGCCAGAAAGAGCAGAAACCCATGGCTGTCATCATGATGGTTGCGGTGAGGGCGCGCAGGAGAATCAGATTGCCAATATACTGACGCGAGAAGCCGAGCGACTGTTCGGCCATAAGCGGATAGGAGTTGTAAATGAAACCGATGGCGAACCATGCGCAGATGAGACCGTACCAGCAGGGGAAGCGCATGAGCGGGCTATGATCTTCCGCCGCAGACTGTTGCGTCGTGGTGGTGGTTGGGGTGACCGTCGTTGTGGCGTCTGGTGGCAACCAACGGCTGGCGATGACGACATATAGGCCGTTGAGCGTGATCAGGCATACGCAGAGGTATAAGGGATAGATGCCATTGATATCGCTCAAATATCCCGCGAGGAAGGGGGCGATGATGGTTCCCGTGCTCCAACTGAAGTTGAAGAAGGATGTGGCGCGGGCCAGTTGCTTCCCTTCCAGTCCGCTGGCGAGCCATCCCATGAGTTGCGGCCAGTAGAGGGCGATGGAGATGCCGATGGCGGTCTCAAGGATATACGCGACATGGAGCGACGGCGCTTTCAGCAGCATCAAAAGCCAAACAAAGCAACACGTTATGGAGATGACGATGCTTTTCAGCGGCGGAATTTGCTGGAGGAGCTTTCCGCCGAAGCTGCAGACGCATAGATAAGAGAGAGAATAGAGGGAGCCGAAGAGGCTGGCCTGGAAGGTGTTGGCGCCGAACTTGTCATGGGAGTAGAAGACCAGAGCGAAATTAAGGCAGTTGGTCGTTATGCCCATGACAAGAGCGGACGGGCAGACGATGGCGAGTTTGGAGACGCGCATGGCGGTCGTTTATTTGGCGGGGATTTCGTAGCCGTATTCGTGCATGGCCGGCTCGAAGATGTCGTAGTAGTTCGTGCCTGTTTCGGGATTCTGGTCGTCAAGAATGTAACGGCCGACGGCTTCCGGCTTGACGGGAATCTTCACGAGTTTGAAGCCGAGGAAGTCCTCCAGACGGGCCAATGTCTCATCTTGTTTGAGGACAAAATCTTCCAGACGGACTTCGATCCACTGTTCCGGTCTGGCGGTCGCCTTGACGAGATCGTATTGGTAACGCCATGAGTAGGCGCGCTTTTCGCGGACGTTGTCGGTTTCTGGATACTGGATTCCGAATGTGTGCATGTCGTCAGTCACATGGCCGCCGATGATGCAATCGCGCGGGTTACGGATCCAGAAGATGTATTTCGCCTTCGGAAAGATTCTGGAAATCCATGGGAAGCAAAGCGTTGTCTCTGGAATCTTCCAGCCTTTGATGGGGGCGTCCGACGTCAGGACGGATTCCAAGAAGGTGAACAGCAACGACTTGAACTCTTTGGGGATTTCAGAATTGAAGGCTTCTGACCAGTCCCAATTCAGACCACCGTTCCATTTGACGTATTTGGCGAAGACGCGGCATGCGTCATACATGTCCTGCGGGGGGATGAGATCCCATGAGCCGTTGAGAGGCTGCCCCATGAAGACGCCGCTGGCGGCCAATGTATTGGAGATGGCGCGAGTTCCGGAATGGCCGCGGCCGATGATGGTGATGAGTGTCATGATGTGAAAAGGTGGTGGAGGGCTGGAAACTGGATTCAAAACTCAATGACAAACTAATAAATATAATGCCAAGACGGAATAAGACCAGTTGGAAAGGGCGGAAAGCGCGGTATATTTAATGGTATGCCAATAAAAAAGATGGGCGGCGATTTTTCGTCTGATGCGGCGAAGCGGTTGTCGTCTGTCAAAAAATCAATGGAAACTAGACATGAAGAAAAAGATAGAGAAGGTAAAGAAAGTTATTCCGAAAGTCAAGGAAGTCGTTCCGAAAGTCAAGAAGTTCCTCTTTGAAGATGTATGGCTGGAAGACGTGACGTCCGTTTCGTTTTGGAAGCGCCTGCGCGTCCATCTGACGCGCGTCGGCGTGACGGCTGTGAAGAGCTACAAGCAGGATAAGTGTGGCCTGCAAGCGTCTGCGTTGACGTATATTACTTTGGTGTCGCTAGTTCCGATGATCGCCATCATGTTTTCCTTCACGAAGGGATTGGGCATGCAACGGCTTCTGCTAGATAAAATTGGTATGGAGAAGGTCCATCTGGAAGTCGCGAACGCGGAGGGCGAGAATTTCGAATTTCGCGTCTTACAGCCGGTAAAGGATGAAGAAGGAAACATAAAATCGAAGCCAGACGGTTTCGCCCATCTGATGCCAGAACCTGTGCAAAAAGCGATGATCGGGATACTTACGTATGCGGAACACACGAATTTCGCCGCTTTGGGATTGGTCGGTTCGTTCATGCTGCTGGTCAGTGTCATCACATCCATCGCGAAATTGGAGGACTGCTTCAACCGAATATGGGGCGTGACGAAGCCGCGAAGTCTGTTGAAGAAGATTTCGGAATATCTTATCGTTCTGATACTTGCACCGTTGGTGTTCGTATTGGTCACCAGTATGAACACGATTCTGATGTCAGCGACTGTTTTGAGTGTTTTTGATAAATTCGCGGGTGCCATCGCGGGTTTGATGGTCATGCTGATGCGTCTGGGCAGCTGTTTTTTGGTGCTGTTGATGTTCGCGTTTTTCTACATGTTCATGCCGCACACGAAAGTGAAAGCCATGCCGGCGTTCATGGCGGGCATGGTGGCGGGCGCGTTGTGGTTCGGCGTCCAGTGGGCGTATATCGGCTTGCAGGTGGGACTTGCGAAATTCAATAAGATCTATGGAACGTTCGCCGTCGTGCCGTTCTTTTTGGCGTGGCTTTACGCGAATTGGAGCATCATCCTGCTTGGCGGCGAGTTGAGCTACGCGATTCAGAACCATCGTTTGTTCCGCATCGTGAAGATGCCCGAAATGGTTCCTGCCGGAGCATGCATGTTGTTGGGGCAGTTGGTGATGTACGATTGCTGCAGGGCGTTTGACAGGGGGGAGGACGGTTGGAGCCCCGAAAAGTTCGGCATGATGAACGCCATTCCGCTCCATCAGTTGCAATATGCTGTCGAGACGCTGGTTCGTGCAAAACTGCTGATGCCGATTGTCCATGACGATGCGGACAGCCGTTTCGTGCCTGCGCGCAGTTCGTCTCTCATGACGTTCGCGATGGTGGAGGAGGCCTTCCGGGAGAACCACAGCGTCGATGCGAAAGTTTATTTCAATCTGTTGCCGAAGAATTCGCGCGACGATTTTCGAAAGCTGTATGAGCTTTTCACCAAAGGACTTGAACACATGTCCTTCGCGACGGTCACGGAAGCCGAGGCGGGCAAATGACAAGCCGCTTGTCTGCTAAATCCGTTTGGTTCATGGCTGTTTTGCTCTGCCTGCTGTTGAATGCGGCGGAGGAAAACAGACGCCCCGTCGTGTTCGTGAGCATCGGGCCGCAGCTGGAAAGCGTGCGTCGCATCGGCGGCGGTACCGTCGATGCGCATGCGATGCTGCCCGCCGGATTGAATCCTGAGACGTTTTCGCCAGATGCGCGGCAGATGTCCGCTTTGGCGCGGGCGGATGCGTATGTCACGATTGGCGTGCCATTTGAGAAAACGCTCGTCGCGAAAATCCGTGCGTCTTTTCCAAATTTGAAAATTGTCGATGGTCGTACAGGCATGTCGTTCAGGCGGATGGAAGGTGGCCATCACCATCATCATGAAAGTCATCATGAGCATGATGATGGCGATGACGATGACCATGATCACAACGGTCATGAGGCGGGGGAGGACGATCCGCATGTCTGGCTGAGCATTGAAAACATGAAATGCCATGCGCGGATGGTTGCTGCCATATTGGCGGAAGTCCTTCCGGATAGGGAACATGCGGCGATTGACGCGCGGACTGCGGAATATCTGCGCGAACTGGACGCGTTGTCGGCTGAATTGAAAGCGAAACTGGCCCGTCTGCATGGTAAGGAGGCGGTCGTCTATCATCCTGCCTTTGGCTACTTTCTGGATGACCATGGCATTCGCCAGAAAGCCGTCGAATTGGAAGGCAAAGAGCCTGGCGCCAGATATTTGGGGACTGTCATTAGGGAAGCGAAACGTGAAGGAATCCGTGTGATTTTCGTTCAGCCGCAGTTCAATGCGAAGGCCGCGGAGGTCCTGTCGCATGAAATCGGCGGAAAAGTCTTGCCGTTCGATCCATTGCCGAATGAATACAGCGACGGACTGCGCCGTCTTGCGGAAGCCCTGCTTGAGGCGAATCCATGAAAAAACACCTTGAAAAAAATATTTTTATATTTGGCTTGAAATCCATTCTACATGAAAGTAGATTAAGAATCAGTTAAAATGTTGATAAATGATATTGTTTTTTAGGTAGGCGAATCATTCAAAAAAGAAGGAGCCATTATGAAGAGAACATTTACGTTGATCGAGTTGCTGGTCGTGATCGCGATCATCGCCATTTTGGCGGCTATGCTGTTACCGGCCTTGCAGAAGGCGCGTGACAAGGCGTTCAACATCAGCTGCACGTCCAATCTGAAGCAGATCGGTACGTCCACCATGATGTATGCAGATGACAATAAGGCGAGAATCGTTCCGCAGTCCATGAGCACATTATCTTGGGGTGATTTGATTTACAGCTACGTCGGCGACATGAAGACATACGAATGCCCGATGAGTGTCAACAAGATGGCGTGGAAGAACGACGAAGATCCCAAACGCTTCTACCGGTACAACGATACGGATCCCGTTGTCAAACGCTTCTCCTATGGTGAGCTTGGCACATGGGCCAGCGGTGCGAATCCAGACGGCACGGGCAGCATCACGGGAGCGCAGAACCATGCGCTGATGGAAATCTCGATGCCTTCGGGCGTCATGGTTATGGCGGATGGCGCCGGCGCCAGCCCGTTGTACATTCAGGGCGGTGGTGGCGGCTGGACCATCGGTGAAGTCCGCGGCCAGTTCACGTCCAACAGTGAAAATCGTATCCACTATGTCGAACAATATGCCAACAGTACGTTTGCGGACGGCCATGTGACGATGGTGAAGTTCCAGGCTATCTTCACATGTGGCTCCGTCGCGGCCTGCCCGATGCACTACGCGCGCTCCAAATAATCGAATTCGTTAAAAGACAACAACTAGCGAGCCTCTAGAAAGACAATCGTTTCTCTAGAGGCTCTTGGTATCTAAAGAGAAGAACACGGCAACTCGTATCCAATAATAAGATTAAGGAAAAAGAACAGTCTATGAAACTTACTCCAGAGACAGTCGTACTCATCAATTTCGGAAGAAATGACATCCAGAAACTGGCGCGCGGCATTCGTGATCGCGGCATCTACACGATGGTGATGCCGTACACGACGCCCGTCGAACGCCTGAAGGCGGAGAAGCCTGTCGGCTTGATCCTGTGTTATGACGGGACGCCGCGTGCGTCTTTGGACACGTTCAAGACGGTCGGACTGCCTGTGACGACGGTCGATGGCGAAGCGGACATCGCGGCATTGGTCGCGTTCTGCAAAGATTCCTGCGGCTGCACATGCAGTTGGAAGCTTGAGAATTTCATTGACGAAGCCGTGGCGGACATCCGTGCGCAGGTCGGCAACGAACGCGTCGTGTTGGGCTTGTCCGGCGGCGTTGATTCATCCGTCGTGGCGGCGTTGATCCACAAGGCGATCGGCGACCGTCTGACATGCGTTTTCGTGAATCACGGCTTGCTCCGCAAGAACGAGCCGGAAATGGTTCAGGAGGTCTTCCAGCGGAATTTCAAGATGAATCTGAAATACATCGACGCAAGCGACCGCTTCCTCGACAAACTGGCCGGCGTTGACGATCCCGAAAAGAAACGCAAGATCATCGGCAAGGAGTTCATCGACGTGTTTGCGGAAGCCGCACGTGAAATCAACGCCCCGTTCCTTGGACAGGGCACGATCTATCCGGACATTCTGGAAAGCATTCCGCTTGACGGCAATCCGAAAGGCGTTATCAAGAGCCATCACAACGTCGGCGGCCTGCCGCCGGATTTGAAATTCAAACTGGTGGAACCTGTTGAACGGCTGTTCAAGGATGAAGTCCGCAAGGTCGGCCGCATGCTCGGCCTGCCGTCGGAAATGATCGACCGCCATCCGTTCCCCGGCCCGTCGCTGGGCGTGCGTCATGTCGGTGCGATCGCCCGCAACACGCTGGCGATGTTGCGTGAAGCGGATGCCATTGTGACGGAAGAACTTGTGAAGGCAGGTTGGTATCACAAGACATGGCAGACATTCGCGATTTTCGTTCCTGTCCGTTCGACGGGCATCAAGAACGGTTGCCGTAGCTACGACAATGTCATCGCGATTCGTTCTATCAACAGCGTCGATGCCGTGACGGCGGAAATCGTCCGCTTGCCGTGGGAACTCTTGGAGACGATGTCGAAGCGCATCACGTCGGAAGTCGATGGCATCAACCGTGTTGTCTATGACATCACAAGCAAGCCGCCAGCGACCATTGAATGGGAATAAGATAGAAAATAATGGTTCATCCAAAGTGTCGTCTTGATTCTTTGGATGAACCATGCTAGATTTTCATGATGACGAATTGATCCTATTTTATCCAATCGTGAACAAGAACAGGTGATGGTGGGGAATATGGAAACGCCTGAAAGAGAAATAGAACAAATAAAAGACAGGCTTGTCAGGCAATTATCGCCCATGAAAATTTACCTGTTTGGCTCATTCGCGGAAGGGACCGCGAATGACGGCAGCGATGTGGATATATATATTATAGTAAAGGATGACGCGGAGAATCTAGTTGATTTGACGGCGGATGCGTATAAATCCATTCGTAGTGTCAGAAGCCGTGCGGTTGATATTGTGATAGGCACGGAGAGCGGCTTTGAAAAACGCAAGAATAGGGCAGGCATAGAGAACGAAGTGATGAACAAGGGGGTGCTGCTGCTGTATGGCTGAAGGGAATAATACCTGTGAAGATTCAATATTGTTATACTTTCTTGACCATGAGATTCATAAGTTACTTGATTGGAAAGGGCTTATGGTAAGCAACGCGTGCTTAATACAATTATGATGACGATAAAGATTGCAATGCTATATTTGATAAATGATTATTATAGAAAATTCTAACTAAGAGAAAAAAATAACTATGGCAAAACAAGAAGAAAACAAGAACGAAGATTCTAAAAATAAACCTATCTGTGGAATTATAATGCCTATTTCTGCAATTGATAATTGCCCTCGTGAACACTGGGATAACGTTAAGAAAATTATTTCAGAGGCAATAAATGACGCAGGCTATCAGCCTAAACTTGTAAGCGATGCAGAAGATATTGGTATTATCCATAAAAGAATAATCCAAAATATTTACAACAATGATATCGTAGTTTGTGATGTAAGTGGTAGAAATCCACATGTAATGT
>JAFZAB010000169.1 GCA_017548425.1 Victivallales bacterium | reverse complement strand
GAAAAATCAGACCACAGAACACACAGAATAAACAGATGCCTCGCCGCCGGGCCGATGATATCCTGAAAATTCAATGATGAAAGAAGACATTGATTGCGAATGATACAAACGGCTCCGGCAGCTCGGCGGTTGTCATGCGCTGCGCGGCTGCAAAGGATGTCGTGCGGAAGCTTGAAGTCCATAGTCTGTTGGTAATGCTTATCTAAAGGAACCACGAATGAACACGAAAAATCAGACCACAGAACACACAGAATAAACAGATGCCTCGCCGCCGGGCCGATGATATCCTGAAAATTCAATGATGAAAGAAGACATTGATTGCGAATGATACAAACGGCTCCGGCGGCTCGGCGGTTGGTCACGCTTCGCGCAAGTGAAAACAACGTCATGCGGAAGCTTGAAGTCCATGGTCCGTTAGCTCTGGCTGGGTTTAGGCGGCTCGGTGGTCTGAATCCGCTTCGCGGGGGATTGTCTCAAAAATAAACAAAAGGAGTTGAAAATGTTTTACATAGGTTGTCATTTGTCCGCGGCGAATGGTTTTGAAGCGATGGGAAAGGATGCGCTGTCGATTGACGCGAATGTCTTCCAGTTTTTTACGCGGAATCCGCGTGGTGGCAGCGCGAAACCGATCAAGCAGTCGGATGTCGATGCCTATTTGAAGTTGGCGGCTGACAATCACTTCGGCAAGATTTTAGCCCATGCGCCCTATACGCTGAACGGCTGTTCGGCGGATGCGTCCATCCGCAAGTTCGCGCGAGACACGATGGCGGACGATTTGCAACGGATGGAATATGTGCCTGGCAATATGTATAACTTCCATCCGGGCAGCCATGTACAGCAGGGCGTCGATGTTGGCATCGACTATATCGTCGAGATGCTGAACGACATTCTGTTTGAAAAGCAACAGACAACGGTTCTATTGGAGACGATGGCTGGAAAAGGCTCGGAAGTGGGCGGTCGTTTTGAAGAGTTGAAACGGATTCTGGACCGCGTGAAACTTGTCGAAAAGATGGGCGTATGCCTAGACACATGTCACGTAAACGACGCTGGTTATGATATCGTCAATGATTTGGACGGTGTTTTGGCGGAATTCGATCGTGTCATTGGTCTGAAATGGTTGAAAGCGATTCATTTGAACGATAGCATGAATCCGCTGGGCGCGCATAAAGACCGCCATGCGGTGATTGGCGGTGGCAAGCTTGGGCTGGACGCTTTGGCGCGCGTCATCAATCATCCGTTGCTGCGCGATTTGCCGTTCTATCTGGAAACGCCCAACGAATTGGAAGGCTATGGCAAAGAGATTGCCTTGCTGAAAAGCGTAAGAAAAAGCTAAAAGCTGAAAGCTAAAAGCTAAAAGCTAAAAGCAAATGTAGAAAAACATGAATCTAGATTTGCTTGGCTTGCTGGATTTATTGGAATCTTTTCTTCATTGGCCGGGGAAAAAGGCCAATGAAGAAAAGATGTGGAGCGTGTCCCTCCCAGTTAACGGCCGCGCAGGAGCGCAGCCCTCCCGGATTGTTTTATAATGCAAGCCGTGATGTCAGATAATGGATGTCATGTACGGCTTCGTCCAGTTTGTTGGAGCCTGCTTCGACGGAGAGATAACCTTCGTAGCCGTCGCGTTTTAGGTTGGCTTCAATGACATTAATCTGCGCGATGCCTTCGCCTGCGCGGACGATTTTGAGCTTGTGTTCGGCTACGTTACGGCCTTTTTCTTTGACATGGACGTGCGCAATGCGGTCTTTCACAAGTGAATAGATATCGGCCGGATTGTCGCCGGCGTCAAGGAAGTTGCCTGTATCGAAGCAGAGCTTGGCCTTCGGGCCTGCGATTTCGAGAACTTCCATACATGATTTTGCGGAACAGACGAAATCTGGATGCGGATCGAAATCTTCGATGGTGGCATTGATTCCGAACTGCGACGCGAATTCGGCCATTTCTCCAAGTGCCTCACCGTAAAGCTTTTTGCAATGTTCAATTGAAAAGCCGTCGGCGACTTTTGAACTGTAGATGAGCACGTTGGTGGCATTCAATACCGTGTGGGCGTATTCGATCTGGCGGCGGCAATCGTCAAGAACTTTTGTTCGTTCAGCGGAATCCGGCTGGACGAGATTGAGGCCGATATCAAAGCAGGAACACGCCATGTCGTTGTCTTTCATGGCGTTGAGAAGTCGCTGCCATTTTTCGGGCGACTTTTCATTCCAGCCTCTCATGAGCTCAATGGCGACGGCTCCCGCGTCGTGGAAGGTCTTGACGAGATCTTCCGGCGTGTAGAGATCTTGATCCATGGCACCGTGATAGGGGAAAAGCATGACGGAGATTTTCATATGAAGTCCTTTTAATGCTGAATGCTGATTGCTGATTGCTGATTGTAAAGAATAATGGCAAAATGACAAGATGCAAACCATCGCACAAGAAAGAAGGCGTTTTCTTGAAAAACATAGGGTAACACATACATTGAATGGATTGAAATTCTTACCATACACAATAAAGGAGCAATGATGAAGATCAATAATCTGGAGAAGTTTCGTGCGGTGGTGGCGTCGGGCAAAACGGCTTACGGAATGGTCATTACGATGTTCGATCCGAGCATGACGGAAATGGCGGCGGATGCAGGAATGGATTTCGTCTGGATTGACATGGAGCATTCGCCGATGACGATTACGGATGTGCAGAATATGCTGATGGCCGTGAAAGGGACGGATTGCGCGGCTTTCGTGCGCGTTCCATGGTGTGTGAACTATCTCTTGAAGCCGATTCTGGATCTTGGCCCAGCTGGCGTGATTATTCCGATGGTAAACAATGCGGAAATCGCCAGAAAAGCTGTCAGCGCATGCAAATATCCTGTTCATGGCGGCGAACGCGGCTTTGCGACGCGTCGTCAGAACTGCTACAACGCCATTCCGATTCCGGAATATGTGGCGATGTCGGAGCATGATCCGATGGTTATTGTGCAGATCGAACATAAGGAAGCTGTGGAGAACATCGATGAAATTCTAGCCGTGCCTGGCATCGACAGCGTCTGCATTGGTCCATACGATTTGTCAACATCTTACGGCAAGCCTGGACAATTTGACGATCCGGAAATTGCTAATGCCATCGACACGGTTCGTGCAAAGACGAAGGCGGCTGGTGTGATGCTCGGCGGCTTCTGTGGCAACCAGAGTTTCTGGACGAACCGTCCGATGGATTGGAAGGCGTTGTGCGACGATTTGGGATGGATGTCCGCCAAACTGCGCGAAATGCTGAGCGACTATCGTCGTAATGAGTAATGAGTAATGAGTAATGAGTAATTAATCATAAAGGGATGGAGATGAAATGAAAACAGAAAATGTTGTTGCTGATAAAAGTAAGGCATTTGCCATACGAATTATAAGAATGTATAAATATCTATGTAACGATAAGAAAGAGTATATTTTATCAAAACAGGTAATGCGTAGTGGTACAAGCATAGGAGCTAATGTCAAAGAGGCTACTTGTGCGGTCAGTAAACCAGATTTTTATACGAAAATCCAAATAGCACTCAAAGAAGCAAGTGAAACTGAATATTGGATCGAATTATTGCATGAATCGCCGAAGGGGATGCGCGAAGCGGCGGAAGAGCCCTCAAGGTTGAAAGTACCAAGAGTGAT
>JAFZAB010000168.1 GCA_017548425.1 Victivallales bacterium | reverse complement strand
TCGTTCTGGGGAGTTTGCTGACAATATGTGATTTTGATCAAGGAGGAATCGGGAGGGCCTCCGTCTGCTCGGCGGTTCGTCACGCTTCGCGCAAGCGCAAAAGTTGTCATGCGAAAGCTCTTAACGCAAGAGATTTTTCCACGAATGGACACGATTTTTTAGTCTGAATACACGGAAGAAACAGAAGCCTCGCAGACGTCGGCCATCGTTCTGTGGAGTTTGTTGACAATATGTGATTTTGATCAAGGAGGAATCGGGAGGGCCTCCGTCTGCTCGGCGGTTCGTCACGCTTCGCGCAAGCGCAAAAGTTGTCATGCGAAAGCTCTTCACGCAAGGAAGTTATTTTGCCACATGCGGTTGTATTTGCTTTCAGCTTTCAGCTTTCAGCTTTTGGCTTCCCAAAGGCTATGCCTTTGGATGCGCCTTGTGATAGACCTCCATGAGGCGGCCGATATCGACATGCGTGTAGATCTGCGTCGTGCTGAGGCTTGCATGGCCGAGCATTTCCTGAACCATTCGCAAGTCCGCGCCATTCGCAAGCATATGCGTCGCAAAGGAATGGCGCAATTTGTGGGGCGTGCAGTCAATGGGCAGGCCCGCTTCCAAGAGATAGGATTTGAACCATCGTTCGACGGAGCGTGACGTCAGCCGTTGGCCTTTTTGGTTCAGGAAGAGGGCGCCGTGTTCGCGTCGTTTGGCCAAACCGATGATTTCGCGTTGGCGAAGATATTCGCGCAACGCCTTGTCGGCGTAGCTTCCCATGATGCAAATGCGCTCCTTGCTGCCTTTGCCTCGGACGCGGAAGTTGTTGGACATGAAGTCGATATCTTCAAAATTGAGGCCGACGGCTTCACTGATTCGCAGGCCTGCGCTGTAGATGATCTCCAAAATGGCCGTGTCCCGCGCCGCAAGAAATTCGCATTCACGGCGGCCATCCGTCTCGCCCTGCAGGTTGGCCTGCTGCTTGCTCCAATAGGTTTTGGGTGCGTTCAGAAGTCGTTCCACCTGTTTGACATCGAGAAATACGGGCAGGCGGCGGCCGCCGCGCGCGCTTTTCACTTGGCTGAACGGATTGCCTTCCACGATTCCCTCTCTCATGAGAAAACGGAAGAACGACCGCATGCTGGACATCTTGCGGTTGACGGTTGCTCGCGACAGGCCTTGCGACGTCAGTTCCATGGCAAAATGCTTCGCATGGCGGACGGCGACGGATTGCCAACGGCATGTCCCATCTGCGATGATATGCGGTGTAAGATGCAGAAAATGAGCGACATCCATGAAGTAATTCTTCTCGGTATGTGCGCTGTAGATTTTCTCCAATTTGAGAAATTGGCGGAAGCCTTGCATCTGCTCGTCTTTTCCGAGTAGCTCGCGTTCTGCGGATAGATCTATGTCATTATGAGCTTGAGGCATAGTACAACGGATTATTAAAGAAGAATTTCCAGTAGCAGAAGAATGGCGGAGAGCCACGCGAACCAGCGGGAGAGATCGCGTGTGCGGTCAACTGCGGCAGCAGGAGCGTTTTCTGTAACCGCCTCTGTTTTCAGCATTTGACGCAAGTCGTCGAGATTGATCGTTTCCGTCATGGATTCGCGCAACGGGACGGATACGTCACATTGGATGGCGCTGTCCATGAAAAGGGAGGGTTTGGACGTATCGGCCTCTGTTCCGTCCGACAAGACATATTTGTCACCGCACGTCAGATGACGGTGGCCGAAATCCTGCGGGACGGCGGCGACGGACAATTCATGCAACAGCGGAAGGAAGGAATTCGTCAACGGCAGGTCGCTCCATTCGCGGGAGAAGCCCATCGCGAAGAAATAGATCCGCCCGCGGCCGACGTCTCGTGAAAGAAGCAACGGCTGGTCTTCCAAAGAACGCAGCAGGACGGTTGTATCATGCAATGGCTTGAGGCGGTGATGCTTGCGAATCGGGAAGAGGTACAGATCATGGTCCGTTCGATCACCGAAGACGCTACCCAACGGCGAATCGGCGGCGACGGGGCCGACACCGAGCACAGCATTGCGGCTGGCCGCTCCCGCGATGCCGTTGGACTGCGCCAACGGAATATTGGCCTTCTGGAACGTCCGCAAGGCGGCGCTCGCGGAGCCGCCGCCTGTCGCGAAAACCACACCGCCGTTTTCCATGTATTCACGCAGTCGATTGGCGGTGGCGTCATCCAGTTCCTCCGCGGAAGACAGCAGGACAATGACTTGGTAATCAGTCAGTTGCGCATCGATCAGCGAAAAGAAGGAGCCTTGCGTCAACTTGTATTCGCTCAATCCTTCCTCCGTTCCGGCGGCGAAAGCTTTCTGCGTGAAAAACAGTTCTTCCTCCGATTCGGCGGAATCCGCCTGCACAAGCAGAACGGAAACAGGCGGCTTGCCGGCCGTCCAGAAAAGCCGTGAATCATCTTGCGTATAAGCATCTTCCGACAGAATGGCGCGGCCTTGTCCCGTCGGCGATGCGTTTTCGATGACAAACGGGCAGCGGACGACGGATTTCGGGCGGATATCGATGTCCTGCGGCTGGATTTCATGGTCGGGAATCGACAGCGAAAGCGTCCGTTTTTGCGGCTTCAATGCAAAATTCCGCACGCTGACAATAATCTGCAAGCGATTCTGCCCCAATGCCCGGCATTGGATGTCTGAAATGGCGACATTCTCTGAACGGGGCTGTTCAGAAGCATCGAGAAAGACCGTTTCGACGTCCGACGGGACAATCGGCATGCGATGGTTCCAATCGCCCAATTGGAAATCGGAGACGATGACAAG
This sequence comes from Victivallales bacterium, assembly GCA_017548425.1. Classification (GTDB taxonomy): domain Bacteria; phylum Verrucomicrobiota; class Lentisphaeria; order Oligosphaerales; family Oligosphaeraceae; genus UBA1407. Next base: position 19,870 of record JAFZAB010000168.1, on the reverse strand, counting down.
GCGGCGTTTGCCAATTGTTCCAACCATGGTGACGGCCTTTTTCAAGGCATCGTCCGGAAAGCCTGCCGTGTTGGTCGGTTTCCATTCGTCGATTAACGTCTTGAAGGCGTCATGTCCTTCGGATGGAGCAGTTTCCGACAGAATCTTGTCAGCAAAGACGATTCCGCCAATGCGCCATCCGTTATGATCTTTCAGCGATGCTTCAACGAGTTTGCGACCGTTTTCAAAACGGCTTGCCGTCGCCATGGAAGCGGAGGCGTCCAGTAGGAAGATTACGGTTTTCGCGTCTGTATCGTGTTTGTTTTCAGACGGTGGCGTCCATTTCGGTCCTGCCAGCAGGATGATGACAGCGGTCAGAAAAGCCAAACGGAGGAGCAGTCTCAGAATGTCGCGAAGGCGTCTGCGGCCGTCCTGCGGAATTTGCGAATGACGCAGGAAGCGGATGGACGGGAAGACGACCGTGCGCAACCGCTGGCGGTTGAGCAGATGGAGGATGATCGGTCCTGCCAGGCTCAACAGCAGCCAGAAACAAAATGGATGGGCGAACGTGAGCATTTATTTATGGTAAAGGATGACAAAGGATAGAACGGTCAAAAGAGACAACAGGGATATGATAAGAAAGCAGGATAGCGACATGGGAATAAGGCATTTAGGCTTTTCGGTGGTTGAGAAAGGCTGAGAGGACGTTTTCAATGCTTTGGGAGGTGTCCGCCAGGAGATAGTCCGTCTGCGTGTTGAGGCAGTCCGAACGGACGGATTCGATGAAACGAGCCATCCGCTGGCTGTATTCCTCCGCCACGAGAGACGGTGTCGCGGCGATGCGTTCATCCGTCTCGCTGTCTGCGAAATTCGTGGCTTCATTGAACGGCAGGGAGATTTCGTCATGATCGAGAATCTGGAAGAGCATCGCGTCACGATGGCCGAATCGCAGCATGCGGAGATGCTTTGCAAGTTGATCTTCAAATCCATGGAAATCAGACATCAGCACCATGAGACCGCGCCCTTTCAGATAGTCGGAAGCCTGCGCCCAGGCGGTCGAATGGTCGGCGACACCGCTAGGCTTGATGCGGGACAGTTCCGCCAGCATGGCGCCAAGCGATTCAGCCTGCTGTCCGGCGGACGTCTGGCTGAGCATTTTGTCTGAATAGATGAACAGGCCGACTTGATCTCCTTGACGCCGAGCAAGATACGCCAGACAGGCCGCCATAATGGCTGCGTAGGCGAATTTGGAGCAGACGGCGCCGTCGCCTTTGTAGTCCATGGAGGCCGATGCGTCCAAAACAAGCGCCACACGCATATTCGTCTCCTCTTGGAAGACCTTCATGCAGACTTTGTCCTGACGCGCGAACAGCTTCCAATCCACATACTTAAGATCATCGCCGGGCACATAGGCGCGATATTGGAGGAATTCACCGCCATAGCCGCGGCAGACACTGCGGTGGCCGCCTGTGAGAAAGCCTTCGACGGCGATCCGCGCCATGAGCGAAAAATCGCCGATACGGCTGAGCAGGGCGGGTGAGAGTAGTTCAGAAAGCGTTGGTTCCACGGTAGTTACTATCTGACGATATCCAAAACGATGTCTGCACGGTTGGAAAGCATGCCCGTGCCGCCTTGAGCGAGAATCTTGCGGATGTTGGGCTCGGTGTCCGCATAGAACACATTGGTGCGCAGCCCAAGCTGGCGGCAGAGCGCGTAAGTGTCTTCATTGGAATGTTCAATGGGCGGTTGGACGAAGCGGCAGCCAATCTCCTTGCAGAGCTTGAGATTGGCTGGATCACAGCGTTCCTTCCAGCCGGGCGTGTAGCAGACTTCGATTCTGGAATCAAAGGACTTAACGATTTCGATGTTCTCTAATTCGGCGATTGTCATGAAGCCTTGGTCGAACATGTCATAGTCGCAGTAGAGACGGCAGATTTCGCGCAGGCCGTCCGGTTTGGCATAGACCTGGATGTTCATGCCCGCCTTGCCGCGGAATTCCTGAAGGATTTCTTCAAAAGTCGGTATCTCAAGATGTTCGTAGATAGGCGCTTTCAATTTTTCACGACCAAACGCGTAGTAGGAGAAATTGCCTTCCTTCAGCTGGGCGAGCGTCAGATCTTCCCCACGACCGGTCAGATTGGACGTCCTGTCCAGCGAATTGTCATGCAAGATGAAGGGTACGCCGTCGAGCGTTGTCCGCAGATCGAATTCGATCATGTCCGCGCCCCAAGCGACGGCTTTTCGCATGGCGAGGGCCGTGTTTTCCGGATAGCAGCCGGAAGCACCGCGGTGGGCGGTCACAATGACATGGTTCCAATCTTCGTATAATGCGGTCAAATTGGTGAACATGGTGATTTTTGCTCCAAGTTTTTTCCATTTTGGATTAGTAAAACTTTTAATTCGGTAATATAATATTAATTTGCGTTAGTTTGAATCTCCCTTGTGAAAAAAATAGAGGAAAAATCCCATGATGAAGCATTTTGGCATTCTGATGATGGTGGTCGGGACGCTGGCGTCCGCCTTGGAACTGCCGTCGATTTTCTCGGACCACATGGTTCTGCAACGCGCGGCGGAAATCCGCGTGTGGGGCAAAGCCCCTGCGGGACAGGATGTTACGGTGACGTTTGCGGACAATTCCGTCACCGTGAAGGCCGGCGAAGACGGCAAATGGCTTGCCAAACTGCCGCCTCTCGGCCCGAGTGAAGAAGGGCGTGATTTGATTGTAAAAGGCGATACGGAAATCACCGTTCATGATGTATTGGTAGGCGATGTGTGGCTTTGCGCAGGCCAGTCCAACATGCAGTTCGCGTTGAAAAACACGGACGACATCGCGCCGATCATCGAATCGTCGGAAAACAACGCCATCCGCCTGCTGCCGATTCCGTGCACATGGAGCCGCACCCCAAAAGACGACCAGCCTAACAAATGGCGGCTCTGCAATCCGCAAACTGTTCCGAATTTCTCCGCCGTCGGTTATCTTGTCGGCCGCGAACTCTATGAACTGGTGAAAGTCCCGATGGGGCTCATTCAGATCGCGTGGGGCGGCTGCCGCGTGGAGGCGATGACGCGTTTGGAAGATTTTGACAAAGTGTTCGCGTTGAAGAACGTAGCTGAAAAAGTGAAGGCGGAGGTCGCCGACATCAACGCGAAGAAGGATGAAGAGCTTCGCAAAGACAAACAGCGTCTTTCCACCGTGTTGTACAACGCGATGGTCCATCCACTCGGCCCGTTCGCCGTGAAAGGCGTGCTTTGGTATCAAGGCGAAGACAACCATTCGGAAGGCGACATCTATGACGCCAAGTTGAAGGCTTTCGCCGTTTCATGGCGCAACTGCTTTGCGAATCCGACGTTGCCGATCTATATCGTCCTCCTGCCGCCGTGGCAGTACGGCAATGAAGAAGGTACGCGGATTCCGCGCTTTTTGGCGGCGCAGCGCCGTTTCGCGGAGTCCGATCCGTATTCAGGCTTCATCGTCACGACGGATCTCGGCAATCCTGCAGACATCCATCCGCGTAACAAGATTCCATTGGCCTCCCGTCTCGCACAGGTCGTTCTCTACAAAACTTACGGCATCGGAGACGAAACGAGTCTCGCACCGACATTCAAATCCGCCGAACGCGCGGACAGCCGCGTCATCGTGACGTTTAACAATCCGAACGGCCTGAAATCGCGTGACGGCGAAGCCATTTCCTTCCTGCAACTTGCGGGAGAGGACGGCCAGTTCGCCGCCGCCAACGGCGTCGTCGAAGGCGACAAGCTGATCGTTTCCGCTCCTAACATCGCCATTCCGAAGAAGATCCGCTTCGGATGGGACAAACTGGCGAATCCGAATCTTGTGAACAAGGTCGGCAATCCCGTTATGCCGTTTGAGGAAGAAGTGAAGTAGTCGGGAGGGCTGCGCTCCTGCGCGGCCGGTCATTATCGGGAGGGCTGCGCTCCTGCGCGGCCAGTAGTTAGTGGCTGTTTTTTCTGGATTCACTGGATTTACTGGATCTACTGGATTTACATCATCTCCAGAACATCTAGAACATCCAGAACATCCAGTAAACCAAGTCAATAGGCCATAGGCCAACAAGGAGAACCGTTTTGTCAATCCGCAGTATCATCATCGGAATCTTTCTCGCATGCGTCATGTGCGCATGCTGCTACTTCAACGACTACGTCGTGCGGCCCGGCACGATGATCGCGCATCTGCTGCCAGCCGTCGCCTACGGCGGTTTGGTCGTGTTGGTCATGCTGATCAATCCGCTGCTGCGGCTGCTGGGGGCGCGTGTCTCGTTCAAAGGACGCGAAGTGGCGGCGATTCTCGCGTTGTTTCTGATCTCCTGCGGCATCCCTGGCTGGAGCCTTGGACAGATGTTCCCTGGAACCGTCATGTTCCCGCACTACGACAACAAAATCAATCCGTCGTGGTCCGCCATGGAAGTCTTGAACTACGCACCGCAACAGATGCTTTGCGACGCGTCCGGCGATGAAGGCGAAGCGGCGGTCGTCGGCTACATCACGGGTATGGGCGAAGGCGATAAGCATGTGAAATTCACGGACATACCATGGAAAGTGTGGCGTCGGCCGTTCCTCTTCTGGGGGCCGATTGTTTTCTCCTTCTTGCTCGGTATTTTCGGTCTGGCCATCGTCTTCCACAAGCAGTGGAGCAAGCATGAACAATTGCCGTATCCAATCATCCAGTTTGCCTCGTCGCTGCTGCCGGACGAAAATGGCCGTCTGGCGGCGGTTTTCAAAAACAAATTGTTTATGATCGGTTTCATTTTCGGCGTGACGGTGCTTTTGAACAACTACTTATGCCGTTTCTTTCCGCAAGAATTGATTCCTGTGAAAATGCACGTCGATATTTCGCCGTTCGCGCAGTTGTGCCCGACGATTCTGCGCGGCAAAGGCGGCATGATGTTCTGGCCGCAATTCATCTACACGGTCATTGGTTTGGCTTATTTCCTGCCGTCGGAGGCATCATTCTCCATGTGGATTGGGCCGTGGCTGTACTGCTTTGTGGGCGGTATTTTCGCGACTTACGGCATTGAACTGCGTTCCGCACGAATGATGGGCCTCCAGCCTGAAGTTTTCATCTTCTCGGGCGGCTACTTCGGCATCCTGCTCATCATCCTCTATACTGGTCGGCAATACTATAAAAATACACTGAAACGCGCGTTGTTCCGCAAGACTGACGACGATATTCCAGGCTATGCTGTCGCCGGCATGCGGATGTTTATCCTCGGCATGATCGTTTTCGTGACGATGCTGCATATCGCGGGCGTCCATTGGACGATTGGCATTCTCTATGCGATTATTTCCGTTATGGTCTATACGGTTGTCAGCCGCGTGTTGGCGGAGACAGGTGCCTTTGAAATCGGTACTTACGTCTATCCATGCGTTGTTTTGTGGGGACTTTTCAGTGAGACGGCTCTCGGCCCGAAAGTGCTCGTGACGCTGTTTTTGGTGTCAACCGTCCTGTTGGCGGCTCCCGGATGGTGCGTCATGCCGTTCCTGAACCACGCCATGAAACTGTCTGAAGGCAACAAAGTCAGCCTGAACAAGACGGTCAGTTGGGGCGTCATTGTCATGATTTTGGCGATTGTCATCTCCATTCCAGCGACCATCTACTGGCAGTACGACCGCGGTGCATTGATCCCGCATTGGCCGCGCGCGTCATCGATTTATCCGTTCCTGAACTGCGTGGAAATCGTCAACAAACTTCGTGCGCAAGGACTTGAGGAGTTCGCCATGGGGCAGCACGGCTGGTCGCATTGGCGGAACATGTCGCCGTATTGGAACTGCATTTGGACGTTCTTGATTTCGACTGGCTTGGCGCTGCTGGTGGCGTTCGGACGACTCAAATGGACATGGTGGCCGCTCCATCCCGTCATTTTCATCTTCTACGGTGGCCATCAGGGCATGCTGATGTCGTTCTCCTTCGGCCTTGGCTTCTTCCTGAAGTGGATCTTCACGAAATACGGCGGCGGCCGCGTCTATCAACAGAGCAAGCCGTTGTTCATCGGCCTGATCGCTGGCACGCTAATGGGGCAGTTCATCCCGATGATCGTCGGAACGCTTTATTATGTATTCACTGGTCAAACTGTTTGACCAGTGAGACATAGACTTAAGGCTGATTTTTTACTAGAATCACAGGATGCTGTAGGACGATGACGCCGTTGCCGATGCCGGGAGCCATGGCCATCCAACTTTCTCAGATGTTGTCGTCGTTGTCGTTGACCATGATGTTGAAACGGAACGGTTTGGAGAAGAAGTCGTTGGAGACGCCCAAAGCATCAGTCGGAACGGTAATGACGTAAGTTGTCTGCATCCCTTCGCGAATTGTTTCCAGTTGGAGTTTCGAAGTATCTGGTTTGAAGCCGTTTGGAGATGTGCGCATGAACGCGTAGGGCGAACCATCCATCTGGCGAGCATATTCCAACTGGAACGGCGTTTCGGCATCCATCGGTGTGATGAACATTTGTACGGAATCGCCTTGCCAAACGCGATTTGCGGCGACGTCGGCAGGTGATTGGACATGCACATCGTCTTCCGCGATTACTTTAACAATCAAAGCGCCATCCTTCACATCCAGCCAGAAACGCGCAGAAAGATCCTTCGTGCCTTTCCATAGATGATGTTCGTGGGCGGGATCGCCATGCAGAAGTTCCGTCAACGTCTTGGCGTCGTTCATGATCATCAGCGGTTTGCCGTCCAGCGATGGCGTAACCATCGTCGGAACAGGGATTTTCCGCAATTGGCACATGGTGGGAAGATTTCCAATGGACGTTTCGGCGAACAGCCATTCCGTTCCGCCCATGCCGACGGCGGAATCTTTCAAGCGGATTTTCGCGGTGAAATCAAGATGGCCGTTGGCGGGAACCAATCCTTTGAATTCACTAGGAGAAACATCCACATTTTCTGGAAAGCGCAGTCTCGCCGTGGCATTCTGCTCCATGGCGAATGGATTGTTCAGGGAGATGACAATATCGGCATCTTTTTTCGGTAGAAGAAGTTCCGGCATCTTGAATGTGGCTGGCGAAGGAAGCTTCTGAACCGATGTCGCATTCTTCAAAATGACATTGATCGGTTCCGACAGATTTTGCACGGCGACGATGCCGTTAGCAAGTTCCAATGGCTTATGATTACCGAAGATATCAATGGTTTCGGCCGATGTCGCGTCCGATTTCAGCACGACTGTATCCGTCAGTGATTGATTCCACAAACAGACGGCGATTTCAGAATCGGATTTGAAAGCGAAGCCCCACTGGCCTTTCGGCAAATCAAGCGTCGAGAGATACTCTTTATCGTGATAAATGCCTGTCAATGCGTTGTATGCGGCATAGACAGGTTTCGGATAAAAGTCATGCGTCAACATGCCGTACTGGAATTCGCCGTTAGGGCGCAACTCGCCTTTTTCACGCAAGTTATACCATGTGTAGCCGATAGCGCCGCGCCCCCAACTGAACAGCAGTTTCTTGAAAAGTGTTTCGGCCTGTTCCTTTTCTGTGCAACTTGCGGAAGTAAGCGCTGTCTCGTTGGCATACCACGGAATCGTGATGCCAAGCTCCTTCCGTTTGCGAAGAAGATTCCCGTCGATGACGTTTTCAGCATAGTTTGGGAAATGTCCATGTCCATGGAAACAATGGACATCGAACACCTGCCAGCATTCCTTCATTGCGGCTTGATGGAAATCCGGAAGTTCAGGGCGGCCACGCCCCATCAATTGGCAGAAGCCTGCGGACATGAACTGCGCATTCGGATCAATCTGCCGCAATAGTTCCCCAGTGGCTTTTGCAAGTTTCGCATAATCAGCATATTGCGGTGGATTCTTGCGGCCCCACGGCAAATCCGGCTCGTTGAGCATTTCCCAATATTGGACACGGCCTTTGAAGCGTTTGAAGAGATTGCCGTAGCATCTCATGCTTGTGTCCATCACGATGCCGTTTTTGTCCAGAATATAGCCCAGAATGAAATCGAAATTCATTCCATGACTACTGAATATATCTACCACATTATCAAGCCATTGGATATGCTGTGGATTGTCGCTCCAGCCGAAATCGACACGCAGGATGCGCAGGCCGATCTGAGACATGGCGACGGCTGCTTTCTCAATCTCCTGCGGTGCGCAGACCATTGGATTGACATGTCCCACACAACCGAATTTGAAGCCTTTGACGAATTTTTCGTCTGGCTTCTCGCCGGTCAGTTTCATATGCGCAAATGTCCGTTGGCGGACCAAATCCGGGCAGCCTTCCGCAGACAACGTCAAATCAACATAATAGACACCGTACTTTTGCGGAATCGTCAACGGCCCGACGGCTTTCGTCTCGCCAGGCTGGAAATCGATTTTTTCATCCATCGTCCATGGCTGGAATTCACCGTCGGCATCCTTCAACGTTCCGACGATGCGGCAGGAAACGGCTTTCGACGAGATGTTTGTCAATGTCGCCTTGACGCCTTTCGAGGCATCTTCCACGACAGCGGCGACTTTTCCCGTATCCAGTTCGAAGACAATGTTTTCCAATGGCGAACGAGCAACGTTCAAATCAATGGAATTGAAATAGATGTCGCCGTCGAAATCCGCTGTATCCGCCTCAAAACGAACGTTCATCAGCACCCACAACTGGCCGATCTGCTTTTCCTTGGGCTCATGGCCATACGGAATGTCTGGCGTTGTGACGGATGGCAGTTCACATTTGATGGCATGATGGCCAGCCTTGTCCAATTGGACGGGAATCGACAGCCGTTTCAAGCCGCCATGGCTCTCAAACCATTCCAGTTTAAGGTTTTTGATTTGCGGAAGCGGTTGCGTCGTCGTGATGTTCACAACGATATCCGCCGCATCATAATGGCCGATTTTCGGCCCGAGAATGCCGCGTGGCGATGTAAATCGTGTGAAATCAACACCGAACGCCTTTCCTTTGCCTTCTTCATGCGTCATTTTCAGCGACGTTTCGCCAGTCAATGGATTCGCGGCTTTTTCAAGCGTGTCATTATACGGAATCCGTTGCGGAAGATCAAACGGCATGACCCATGGCTTCGCAAGAGGAAGGCGTGGAAATACCGCTGAAGGTTTGTTGTCGGCACCTGCAAGTTCCGTCACGGCAATGGAATGGATGAACGCCTCACCGGGCGTGCCATCCTGCGGAAAATTGAAACTGAGGGCAAGCGATGATAGCGGAAAATCAATGGTTTTGTTGTTGTCCTTTGTAAAACTAGCGATGGACGTCGCCGCGAGTTTTTCCGTATCCACCACGTATTCAAGTGTATAGGTGCCTGGCTTGTTGAATTTGATCGTCTTTCGCCAGTAGAATGTCTCCAGATTCTTATCCTGCAATCGCAACTGGACGGCGTTGACATTCAGCGGCATGTTGACAGAGACGACGGCTGTGAATTTCGCCCGTTTGAAGACCGGCATGTTCTTCTTATCGACGACCATCGCATGCATGTAGTTGGTCACAGATCCATCCCATTGGGCGCAAAGGACTTGCAGGCCCGTCTGCTTGTCCTTTTGGACGGTCAGCGAACAACGGTCCAACTGCTTGTTGGCGGACCACCACCACGTCTCATAGACGTTTTTCGTGAAATCCACTTCAAACGCATGGGCCGCGAATGCGATGGCAATCAATAAGAAGAGTTTTTTCATGGTATTGTTATCGTTAATTCTTTCTGTTGCGGGTATCGCATTCAGACAGCAAAAAAAAAACGAAAACCACCTGAAGCTAACGGATTATGAATTTCAAGCTTCCGCATGATGTTGTTAGCGCTTGCGCGAAGCGTGACGAACCTCCGAGCAGACGGAGGCCAACCGCTTTCGCGGAGCTAAAAGCTTAAAGCTGAAAGCTTAAAGCAAATACAAATGTTTCAGCAGTCTGGCCGACGTCTGCGAGGCATTCTGTTTGTTCCGTGTATTCAGTGGATCATAATATTCGTGTTCATTCGTGTTCATTCGTGGTTGAAAATAAATGGTTTATGCTTCAGCTATGAGTTTTGCGAAGTCCTTGCCGAGACGCGACATGGAAATATAGAGATCAAAGACCTTCGTCTCGTTTTCGATGTTCTGAAGACGCGGGCAGTCGTTTTTCAGCTTGCGGATGATAGGCTTCCAATCCAGTGCGCCGTCGTCGATGAACCGATGTTCATCCTTGTAGCCGCTGTTGTTATGGACATGGGAGACAACGACATACGGGGCGAGTTTGTCCAACGCCTTGTCTTCGTAAACGATGCCATTTGGCCAGTTGGCGAGGAAGGCTTCGGAGTATTTCGATGAATCTTTCGTGCCGTTGAAACTGTTCATGACGTTGGCGTGGCCTGTGTCGTAAGTGACACCGAGCCAAGGCGTTTTGAATTCATCAAGATAACGGAGCAGTTCGTCTGGTGTGTTCGTGGGGCGCATGGCGTTTTCGATGCAGAGAATGACGCCGTACTTTTCCGCATACGGAAGCAGATATTCGAGCGACGCTCGGGTAAAATCACGCAGTTGCTGCAACGTGTATTCGGGCGGATTGGCGCCTGGATGGAATGTCATCGTCTTCGCGCCAAGTTCCGCGGCGAACGCCATGCTGCGGGCTTGTTCCTCCAGCATGATTGGACGGCGTTCCAGATCCCAAGTGTCCAAATCCCAACCTGTGCTGAATGGCGCATGTGCGCCGACAAACGTGATCCCTGCCTTTTCGGCGCCTTTTTTCAGAACATCGATAAATGTCGGATCTTCAAGATATTTGATGCACCATGGATTGGAAACGACGAGATGCTCAACGCCGTTGCGGGCGGCTTCAAAAATCAAATACTTCAGCGTCGATGGATCCAGAACTCTGTTTGCGAAAAAGTGGGAAATCGTGTACATGTTTGCTCCTGTTTATTTTACAAGTGATTGATAGGCATCAAAATAGCGACGGCCGAAAACGCGCAGCGAGGCGGAATTGAAATGGATTCCGTCCGGCTTGGGATCGAGGCCTTCGGCGGAGGCGAGGGCGATGTTCGGCGTTTCGTCGGCGATCGTGCGGAAGAGGGCGTTCATGTAGGCCGTCGCATTGATCCGTTCGCCGTCGAAATCAACCATGGGCGACGCGAAATAGCCAAGTTCGCCGACGACGATTGGAATATTGTCCGGAAGTTCCGTATCCTCAATAAATTGCGCAAGAAAGATTTCGAACTTTGTCCGATAGGAACGGAGGTTTTCAGCGGAGCCGCAGTCCTGTTCGCCCTGATGCCAGAGAATGCCGCGGACTTCGGACGTCCGTTTAGCCTGCTGTGTCTGGAAAACGGCGTTGTCGTAAAGAAGGCCGCCGGGCTCCCAATCGTCCATGGACGTGCCACCGTCCGCGCAGGGAATGAGACCACACTGCACATCCGTGTAGGTATTGGCGTAAGACTCTGCAAATGAAGCGGTCAGACAAACGCCAGAGTGGTAAAGCGTATCAAAAATCGGTCGGTCTGGATTGATTGGTTCGGCCATGGGCTGCCAGCGGCCATTGCGGAGCATTCTGCAACGCGGGTGGTTGATGGGCGGAACTTCGCCGAAATCGCCGCGTCCGGCCATGTTCGACTGGCCCATCATGACAAAGGAATGGATAATCATCGTGAAACAGTTGCCTTCTTGTGGAATTGAATATAGATTAATGCATACATTATTATGATAGCGTCAAAAATCAAATGATGATAGGAGCATGGCGATGAAACACAGTCTTTTTGCGGCGATGATGTGCGCGGCGATGGCGTTTTCGGACACGGTGGAAGTGACAGGCGTCGGCAATGTGACGGTGCCGAGCGCGCAACAGTTGCACACGCTGGATTTGGAAGTGATCTCCATTATCCATTTCGGGCTGAACACGTTCGTCGATAAGGAATGGGGCTTTGGCGACACGCCGCCAGCGGTTTTCAATCCTGTGAAATTTGACGCGAAGCAATGGGTTGCGGCGGCGAAGGCCGGCGGCATCAAACGGATTGTGTTGGTCTGCAAGCATCACGACGGTTTCTGCCTGTGGCCAAGCAAGTTGAACAAAGACTATACGGTCGCCAATTCGCCTTGGAAAGACGGCAAAGGCGATATCGTGAAGGAAGTTCGCGACGCGACGCTGGCGGCTGGGCTGGAATTCGCCGCATATTTGTCGCCATGGGACCGTCATCAAGCGGAATATGCGCGTCCTGCATACGTGGAATATTTCCACAACCAATGGGCGGATTTAATGGACAACTACGGCCCGATTTCCGAAATCTGGCTGGACGGCGCAAACGGCGGCGACGGATGGTATGGCGGCGATCCGGGCAAGCGGACGTTGCCCAAACCCGCCCATGAATATTATGAATTCGACCGCCTGCTGAAGGCGTTGTTTGAGAAGAATCCGCAATCGGTCGTGTTCGGTCCCGATTCGAGTCGTTCGATGAACTGGCCGGGCAACGAAACAGGCTTTGTTCCAGACGATTATCCATTTGTGCGCGGCGGATATTTCCGTCCGCCGGAATGCGACACGCCGTTGCGCAAAGGTTGGTTCTGGCATAAAGACCAACAGGCCAAGAGCTTGCAGGAACTGACGACACGTTATTTTGAATCCGTCGGACGCGGCGGTATCCTCGATTTGGGCTTGGCTCCAAACAACGAAGGACTGTTGGACGAAGGCGATGTCATTCGCCTGAAAGAGTTTGGCGACTACATCCGCGCTTATAATGCGGTCGATTTTGCGGAAGGCGCGAAGGTTCAGACACAAAAGACGGCCGAAGGTACGGAATACAGTTATAAATTGAACGGCTCCAAGACGTTCAATGCCGTCGATTTCCGTGAAGACATCACGAAAGGCATGCGCATCAAAGGATGGAAGTTTGTTATTGATGGGCAAGTGGTTGCGGAAGGCAAACTGGCGGGATTCCGTCGCATCGCGCGATTCCCGCAAACCACGGCTTCGGACGTGAAACTCATCATCACTGCCTGCGATGGTGAACCCGCCATCAAGAGCCTTTCATTGCGCTATGCGCCTGAAATTTAACCACGAATAAATACAAATTTTTAACCACGAATGGACACGAATAAACACGAAAGTTTGTTTGGGATCCACTGAATACACGAAATAAACAGAAGCCTCACCGCCGGGCCGTCAATCTACAAAAGACTTGATTGGCAAAACGAAAATCCAATTATGAAAGAATCTAACGGATCCGGCGGCTCGGCGGTTCGTCACGCTTCGCGCAAGCGAAAACAACGTCATGCGGAAGCTCTGGACGCAAGAGTTTGTAACACGAATGGACATGAATCCCACTTCGCGGGAGGTGGTAATCCAACCATAAGCCATAGGCCATGAGCCATAAGCATAAGCCACATAATGGCTTAATGCGGCCTTACGATGCCATCTACGGCTTCCGACGGGACTTTCACAACGATGGAGCGTTTGAATGGCGGCAAGACAGGAGACGGAACGACGAGGCTCTTGTCTTCCCATGGCAGATAGCAGTCGAGATCGCAGTTGTTGAACGGAACTCTCTCTTTGTCAAGGACTTCCGGCTTGAGGCCTTCGACGAAATCATTTCGCCATGTGGACGCTTTGTCACGGCCCCAAATGGCGGAAATCGTCTTGCCGCGCAGTCCGTACATTCTCAAATGCCGCGATTCCGTATAGAATGGCCTGAAATCTTCTGCAATGGGATCCAAGCCGTCGATCGCCTTGGAGAACCGGGAGAATTGCCACCAAAGATTGTTGCCATCAATATACTGATGATCCCAATGCCAGAATTGGCCGCAACCTGCTGAGCCAGTGAAGAATGCGGCGAAAAGCGCATCGTGTAGAAGCGTTCCTTCCTTATCGAACGGATAATACGGGAACGGGCCAGCATGGTTGGCCTGAACGGCCCCCGTTTCCGCGACGATGGCGGGGCAGTCAGAACGTCGATCAAGCATCTCCCGTGTAGCCGCCGCCACGAGAACATCCATCGGGCCACGGCAGACATCCAAACTTGCTCCCGCATCAAGATAGCGGTGAATCTGCATGAAATCATTGTCGGCGATGGTTGCCATCTGGTCGTAAATCTGATAAGCGGCGATGTCCGAGAAACTTCCGAGATTCTGCACGACCAATTGTTTGGGGAACATGGTCTTCAATTCCGCCAGCATGGAATCGCTCCATGGCGCATAGACGTCCATGGGAGCGGTTGCGTTAATTTCGTTCCACAGTTCCCAACAGAAGACTGCGGGAGAATCACCGAAGCCTAGTTCTTTGAAACGCATGGCTTTACGCAAGTAGATATCGCGGCATTCGGTGGATTGGAAGAATTCTCGCATGTTGCTGGCGAATGGAGCGTATAGCGGGCGGTTGAACGTGCTGATATAGTTGAAATTGCAACCAGCCGGATTTTTCGCTGTCTTCGCCATTTCGGACGAAAGGCACATCCGAAAGCTTTCCAACGTGATTTTTATTTTGACGCCAAGCTCTTCGCAAAGCTTGACGATGCCAATCATGGTCTTGGTCTTTTCGTCATCAAACACGCCTGGTTGGGACGGCATGATTTCAAGCGATGGATGGCCTGCCCACAGTCGGATGCAGTTGCCGCCATTTTCTGCGAAACGGCGAATCCAGCGGTCAAAATTCTCACGAATACTGACGTCGGAGCCATTAAGTCGGTCGAAACAGATATTGCAACCAACTGGAATCCAGCTCTTTCCGCCCATTTCAAAATAGTGCGGCGATTTTTGTGAAATCGTGATGATTTTTTCAGGCGACATATCGTTACGAGCGGTTAATCGTGTGAAAATTGCAGTTTGGCCACCAGCGGGAAGTGGTCCGTGTCTAGGTTGTAATCCTTTAAGACCTTGAAATCCAAGATTTTGATCCATGGGGAGACGATGATGTTGTCCGCCGGAATGTCGCGAAGCGTGGCGGTGGTGCCATATGTTTCGGAGCAGTTGGACAGCGTGTAGCCGTTTTGCTTGAAAACATCGTATTCTGCTGGAATCTGGGCGTTGAAATCGCCTGTGAAAACGGCGCCGTCGAACTGTTTGGCGTCTTGAATCAGTTCTTTGAATTGGATTTGGCGGAGCTTCTGCGAAAGCGACCACTGTTCGCCGTCTGCCTTCTTGATTTTGATGTGACCTTCCGCGACAAGGTGCATGCCGTAGAACGCCACGGACTTGCCGTTGATATCATAGACAAGACGGAAAGAACGGTAGCGAGGCACTTTGTGACCGTCGATCTCCTTCGTCAATTTGATGATGGTCGCGGAGACGGGAGTCGTTTTGGCATCCGCCCGAATGTCGAATTTGGGAAAATGGATCGTATTGAACGGGAAGTCGGACGGATTGTCCTCCATGAAAAAAACATCCGCATCGACATCCGCGAACAGCTTCTGCCAACGGCGGCGGTAGTCTTCGGGAGCAGTCTTTTTGTCGCCGTAATGGAATTGGCCGCAGTTGACGCAGGCGATGGTCCATACCGTCGCTTCCTGCGATTTGGCAATGACAGGCAGGAGGCAGAAAGCGGCGCAGAAAAGCAGTCGTGTGGTTTTCATGGAGTTACATCTCGTTCTCGATTAAGGGTTTGCTGTCGCTTGGAGCGGCTTCTTTCTGCGGCAACGGAACGGCCATGAAAAGAATCGCCGCCAACGCGAAGGCGAGCGTCAGATACCAGCTGCGGGTGCGTTTTTCATGGAAAAATGTCGTGGAAACGATGCATGTCAAGAGAATGGAAGCAGAGCAGGATAGGGCGAAGAGCAGGGAGGCGGGCAGATGGAGGACGGCTTTCTGCAACGTGAACTGCAGAATCGTCCCAAACGCGAGCATGAAGTTGCCAATCCACCCTTTGGTGCTGAAATGCCACGTTTTACGGACGATGACATCCGCCGTGCAAAAGATGAAAATCGCGGCATAGAGAAGGCAAAAGAAGACGTTGCCGTTGTTCTGCATGAGGCTTTCTTCTGAGCCTGGCACATGGTAATACCAGCCGAATTTCATGCCGATCGCGCAACTGCTGAACAGCGTCAGCATGGCCAATAGGGCGAGTCCGAACAGCCACGCGGGGCTGCGCAACTTGTCGCCTTCTGGCTTCTCCTGTCCGAAAGAAGCAGAGACGATGGCCGCAAAAAGCGCCACCAACGCAAGAAAATAGAAGACGGTAAATGGTTCGTCATAAGCAAAATAAGAGAAAATGATGGCGGGCATGAACTGCAACGCGGCGGCGCACCATACGAGCGATAGCGGCCCCATGTCCAACGTGACTTTCAGCATGATCTGCCCAAGATATTGCGCTACGCCTGTCACGATAGTCAAAACGACCATCTGCCATGTCAGCAGTTGCCATTCGCCTAGTAGTGCCGCGCGGATTCCGAAGAAAATCACGCCGAAAAACGCGAGAACGGACGCGCTTTGCAAGGCGTTGACTTTTCCTGAACCGGAGATTTTGTAGCCGATGCCGCCAAGGCCTCCCAAGAGGCCACTGAGTATTGCGATGAAGAATGACATGATGTGTCGATGGATGGTTAAATCGTGGTGTGGTTTTTTACAGACATTATAATATATTATGGAAAAGGATTTGAACCAGAATACATAGGGCAGCCAGATGAAAAAAGATCAAAATCCACTGATTCCAATGAGTGCCGTCACGGGGCGGCCGACGAGAGAGTTCATCCGTTGGTTCATGGGTGAGTTCCGCCGTGTCGGCTTCACACAGTTTCTCGTGTATCCGCGTGCGGGATGCGAAGTTCCGTATTTGTCCGAAGAATGGTTCAAGGTGGTTGGTTGGATTCTGGAAACGGCTGAAGAGAAAGGATTTGAATCAGTCTGGCTGTATGACGAGTTCAACTGGCCAAGCGGTCAGTGCGGCGGCCGCGTCATGGCGGAGAAGCCTGAATACGGAACACAATGCCTTACAGCGGAACGTCTTGAAGATGGGACTGTAAAATACGACATCTCCATCAACGCCAAATATCCGAATCTTCTGAATCCGGATGCGGTGGATTTCTTCATCAAGACGACACATGAAGAGTACTACCGTCGTTTCGGCGACCGTTTCGGCAAGGTGATCAAAGGGATTTTTACGGACGAGCCATCGTTTGGCTACGCGACCACCCGCATGACGCCCAATGCGTCGTCGAAGATCCAAATCGCGTGGTATCCGGAGATTGAAAAAGATTATAAGCGTTTGACAGGACGCAACTTCAAAGATGACGTGAAGCGCCAACTGGACGGCACGGCCAATTTGGATTTCATCAACGCCTACCATGAAATAGTCGGAAAACGCTTCCGCAAGACATTCTTTGACAAAATTCGCAACTGGTGCGATGCGCATGGCATTTTGCTGACGGGCCATCTGATGGCTGAACACGATATCCATGCGTTGCGCTTCAATGGCGATCCGTTGTTGGAAATCGATGGTTTCTCCATGCCCGGCATGGATGAAATCAATACGTCAACGACGATGGATCGAATTGAATGGCAGACACTTGGAACGGCGCGTTATGGCATCGAAAAACGCAGCAACGGCGGTCTAGCGGAACTCTTCGCGTTGGGTCCGGCGGATCTGCCGGCCATGAAATACCGCCAGATGATCTGGCTCGTCGCCATGTTCGGCATCGATCATTATCTGATGGCTGTCGCGCAATTCCAGTCGCAAGGAAACATCTATAAGAAAGGTTGGTACAATCCGACGACGCCCACGCAGACGTGGTTCGACCACTATGCGGAGCTTGGCGAAGATGCGGCCAGAGCGGCATCTTTTGCAGGAAGGAAAGTTCTGCCGGAAATCGAAATCCGCTATGCGGAATATGCGCCGAACCAGCCGGAAATGCTGAGGAAACTCATTGCCGCGCAACGCTCATGGAAATTCATCCATCGTCGCGACAAAGCGTCTGTGAACGCTCCTGCCGTGCTGCGGATAGAGCAGAACGGAATTATTGAGGAAAAGACCGGTCAGCAATTCGAAAATATCGACGCATTTATCGGTTGGGCGGAAGATGCGATTCCGCGACTCGCAACCGTCACCAATGTTGAGGGTAAACGCGTCAATGACGTGTTGACAAGATGTTACAACGACGGAAATATCGTTGTTCTGGATTTACGCGCTCCGAAGAGCGAACCACGGATTTTGACATTGGATTTTCAAGGTGTAAAAACAATGTTCGCCTTGTGGGTGGGCGATAATGTCGTCGTTGGGCCGGATGGCATCACGCCAGGGCAAAACGGCCTCAAACCGTTTCCAAAATCCGTCGGTATCGATCTCGTCAACTGGAAGTTGAAATTGGACCGTTCAAATCTTCTCTGCCCCGAATACGATGAAGAAAAGAAGCTGCATCTGACGGTGGAGGAAGATGTTGGAGATGTTGTTCTGTTGTTGCGTCGATATGGCGACCATGCATCCGCGACGTTGGACGGCAAGGAGATACAAGTCACCGACGTTCCAACGGCATTGCCGCAGGGCTTGAATGAACTGTATCTGCAGACGGCGCCGATAAAACTGTCCGTCGGTGAGCATGTCATTCAACTGACGGGAGATGCAGAGGAATATCCATATCTGCCAGGCGTGTTCATGGCGGGAAAATTCGCCGTGGAGGCGACGGATGCGGCAAACGGCAAAATGACTGTTCGCCGCATGACCAAAGAGGTGTCGAGTGGCGATTTGGCGGCGAAATGGCTACGCAACTACGCGGGGCGTGTCATCTTGCGCAAGAAAGTCCGCATCCCTGAAAACGCATATGCGCTTCGGGTGGATACGCATGATTTGTGTGTGAGGCTTCGGATAAACAACGAAGAGATTTACGGTCAAGCCTGGACACCATTTTCATGGCGTTTGCCCAAGTATTTCCCCGGTGAAAAAGTGGAGTTGTCCATCATATTGGAGGCACCTGTTTCGGCGATTTTCGGCCGTGAACGCTTCCGCAAAATGAACGCCGGTTTGTTCACGCCGCCGGCCACCGATGGCACGGTTGGATTGTTCGGGGCGGATTGGCTACTCAAAGAATAAACTCATTGAAATAGAATAACGTAGGAGACAATTATGAAACTGGCGATATCGACATTGGGCTGCCCGAATTGGACGTTCCAGCAAGTCTTGGAAAACTTCCATGCCTACGGCGTGCAAGGTATCGAAGTCCGTGGAATCGACGGCAAGATGGAAGCGGATGAAATCACGTGGTTTGCGCCAGACAAACAGGCGGAAACGAAAGCCCTGCTCAAACAATACGGCCTGACCATCATCGGCTTCGGCTCGTCTTTCAGCTTCCATGACGCGGCTAAAGTCGCGACGGTCATTGAAAAAGCGAAAAAGACCATTGACATTCTCGAACAGATGGAGATTCCCGCAATGCGCGTTTTCGGCAACAACATTCCGGATCCGACGAAGAAAGAAGAAACCGTAAAACGCGTGGCGGACGGTATCTGCGAAGTCGCGGCATATGGCCACAAGCACAGCGTCGATGTCAATCTGGAAGTCCATGGTGATTTCAATACGGCGGACACGCTCGGCCCAATCGTCGAAGCGTTCAAACAAACGCCCGGAGCGGGCATTCTGTGGGACATCGAACACAGCGATAAGACGTATGGCGACAACTACATGGAATTCTACGCCATGATCAAGCCGCTCTTGAAGCACATGCACATCAAAGACTATCTGCGCAAGAAGCCCGATGGCGCGAAAGACTGGACGTTGGTGAAGGTCGGCGACGGCGAAATTCCAATCGTTCCCATCTTAAAGCAGGTGATCGCAGACGGTTATAATGGCTATTTCTCCTTCGAATGGGAGAAGAAATGGCATCCTGAAATTGATGAACCCGAAATCGCCTTCCCGCATTTTGTGCGCAAAATGCATGAATGGATTGATTAAGGAACCACGAATAGACACGAATGGACACGAATTTTTAATCAAACCACAGATTACACAGATTACACAGATTGCCTCCCCGCAGGAGCCGACAATCGCAAGAAGGCTTG
>JAFZAB010000167.1 GCA_017548425.1 Victivallales bacterium | reverse complement strand
TGGAAGCGACTTACAAAATCTCCAGCGACTACATGGGCGCGGGCCGCGAACTGCTGAAACAGCAGTTTGGTGCGGATTTCCATACGCTCTGCCAAGTCTCCGCCGCAGGCTGCCAGTCGCCTCGCGATCTCGTGCGCCATTTTACGACCGAACCGGACTTTTGGCATGAGGACGGCGTTCCCATCCATGCGAAACGCATGTTCGACGCCGCGATGATGGGCTATGAAAGCCATTCGGAAATCGACTATGATCCTGTGTTCAAACATACGGCGGAAACGGTGTCGTTGCCGAAGCGCCGCGCTACCTACACCGCTTACCGCCAGGCGAAACAGGAGCTGGAAGAACTCTTTAAGAAACGCACGGAACGCGATGCGTTCGAGGAGTTTGTGAATACCACCCATGCCAACGAGAAGATTCCGGGCCGCCCCGGTCCGTATGACGACAAGGAGCAGGATTTCGTCCAGATGCAAAACCGCAAGGCCGTCATCCAGCGTTACGAGACGCAAGATGCGGAGCCGAACTTCACGTTCACGCTGCACACCGTCCGCGTCGGTGATTGCGCGATTTCCACGAATCCGTTCGAATTGTATCTGCATTACGGACAGATCATCAAGGCGCGTTCACACGCCTTCCAGACCTTCCTTGTGCAGCTTTGCCCCGGCGGTGGTGGTTATCTGCCCAGCCCCGAAGCCGAACGCCTCGGCGGCTACGGCGGCATGATCGTCAACGGAAGTTGCGGCTCGGACGCTGGTTACAAACTTGCCGACACGGCTGTCGAAAAAATCAACGGAATGTTTGACTGATGAAAGCATATCTCGGCATCGACATCGGAACGACCGCCGTCAAGGCCGCCCTTTTCAATAAGGAAGGGGCTATGCTTGGCAGTGGTCTTGCGGAATACACGCTTGAAACGCCAGCTCCCGATATCGTGGAATTGGAAGCGGACGTTTATGTCGATGCCGTTCGCGAGGCCGTCGCCAAAGCGTTGACGACGGCGACGTTACAGCCGACGGACGTTCGTTCCGTCGGCATCACGGGGCAGGCGGAGACGTTGATTTGCGTCGATGCGAACGGTATTCCGCTCCGCAAGGCCATCAACTGGCTGGATAACCGCGCAAAGACGGAAGCCGCCGACATCGAGGCGGCGTTCGGAATGGACCGTCTGCTGAATCTGTCCGGCCAGACGGAAATGCTTCCCTGCTGGCCGGCTGCGAAAATCCGTTGGCTGGCCGCCAACGAGCCGCCGATTTTCGAAAAAACGGCCAAATATCTGATGGTGGAGGATTTCATCGCGCATAAGCTGACGGGCGTCTTCGCGACATGCGTCGGCCTCATGCCCTCTACCATATATTATGACATCGCGACGGAGCGATATGATGCCGCGATGCTCAAGTATTTGGGCATCAAGGAAGAACAGCTTCCAACGCTGAAACAGCCGGGCGAAATCGCAGGCTGTTGCGTTGCAGGCAATTTGTGTGGTTTCGCGGCGGACACGCCAGTTTCCATCTGCCCGCTCGATCATGTCGCAGGATGCCTCGGCGCGGGCGGCGGTCCAGGCGTCGTCACAGAGACGACTGGTTGCACGTTGGCCGCCTGTGCGACGTTGCCCAAACTGCTCTATGACGATTCGCGGCAACTTGGCACTTATCATGGTTTTACGCCGCAAAGTTACGTCTTTCTGCCGTGGGCACCGACCGCCGGGATGCTTCTCCGCCATTTCCGCGACTATTTCAGCAACGGTCTCGATTACAAGGAGTTGGATGAATTGGCGGTGCAAGTTCCGCCGGGCAGTGACGGATTGGTTGTTCTTCCGCATTGTGCAGGAGCCGTTTCACCGCAATGCAATCCGAACGCCCGCGGCGTCATCTATGGATTGACGTTGGCCCACAAGCAAGGCCATATCGCTCGCGCGCTGATGGAATCCGTCGCCGCGTTGTTGAAGGACAATCTCGACGCATTGGAACGCTTCGGCGTTGAAATCCATGAACTTCGCGCTCTTGGCGGCGCGTCCAAAAGTCCGTTGTGGTTGCAAATCAAGGCCGATCTGCTCGACAAAACTGTCACGACACTCGCTTGCGACGAAGCGACTTCCCTTGGCGCGGCTATGCTCGGCGCCATCGCCGCCGGCGATTTCACCGACGCGGCGGCCGCACAGGCCGCCATGGTCCATGCCGCGAAAAGCGTTTCGCCTGACGAGAATGTTGCCGCATACAAGCCGTATTTTGCTAAATACAAGGAAATCAATAACTTGCTATTGAAGACGTTTTAATCTTTCTGGATGTTCTGGATATTCTGGATGTTCTGGTTTGTTGAGTAGTTCCAGAAAATCCAGAGTCGCCAGAATATCCAGTAGCCAGAAAAAAAGGTAGAAAATGAAAATCAAAGCTGGATTCGTCGGATTCGGGGAAGTCAATACCCCGCGTGAATTTATCGATGGCCGTGTCGCGACAGCCGCCGCCGAATTGGAGAAACGCGGCGTCGAACTCGTCAAGGCCGCTCCCGTCAGTGACGATCCGGACGGCAAGCAGGCCACCCGCGCCGTTGCGGAACTGAAGAAAGGCGAATTCGACGCATTGGTCGTCTGCGTCGCGGGATGGATTCCGTCATGGGCCGTTTTCAAAGTCATCGAACCGTTCAAAGACAAACCGATGCTGTTGTGGGGATTGTCCGGTTGGCGCGCCAACGGCCATTTCGTCACAACCGCTGATCAGGCTGGAACGACCGCCCTGCGTGCTCCGATGGAAGCGCAAGGCTATAATTTCAAATATCTTGTGAATTTCAAAGATTCCAAGCCGCGCTACGATGAAGCGGCGACTTATCTGAAAGCCGCTTCCGCTTTCGCCGCGTTGAAGAACACGAGCATTGGCATGGCGGGTTATCGCGACATGCGGCTTTTCGGCACGCTCTACAACGGCAATCTGCTGAAAGGACAGCTTGGCATGGAAATTGAACATTTTGATTTGCTTGAGCTTCAAGAACTTGCAAATGCCGTTAGCGACAAGGACGTCGCAAAGGTCGCCAAGAAAATCACGAAGGAATGGAAGTTTGTTCGCGCTCCGCAGCCTGGAACGGTCGAAAATTCCGTTCGTTTGGCGTTAGCCATCAAGGCGAAAATCGACGAACGGAAATATGACGCATTTAGCTTCTGCGATGTCGATGGCATCAAAAAGCTGTTGAAGTTCGCTCCGGCGGGAGCCATGACGCTGTTGCATACGCTCTGCGACGTCGTTAGCGTTCCGGAAAACGACTCGTATGGTCTTATCACGGAATTGATTGTGAAAAATTTGACCGATCAGTTGCCCGGCTATCTGGAATACTACGAATTCACAAAGAATTCTGCCTTGATGGGCGTTCCGGACTACGTTCCGTCGTCGATGGTTGATGGCAAGATTACGGTCATGCCGAACGCTTTCGGCTCCTTCGGCGAAGGTCTATTGAACGTCTCCAAACTGAAGACGGGACAGGTCACGATCGTCCGCCTTTGCGAGATTGACGGACAGTTCGTCATCCATGCCGCTCTGGGCAAGGCTGTGACGCCCGAAACATGGGAAGAGGCCGGCTGGGCGCCGCCCGCGCCGCAGCTGCCGAGCCTTGAAGTCAAATTCGACTTCCCGTCGGACGATTTCCTGCAATATGTTGGGAGCCAGCATTATATCGTCAGTTATGGCGACAATCGCGCCATTATCCGCGACTTCTGCGACATCGCTGGAATCGGCTTGATTGAACAGGCGTAATTGATTGGAAGTAAAACGACGAACCGCCCTCCGGTAGCATCTCTACCGGAGGGCGGTTTATTTTATAAACACAAACAAACAACTTCTGTTTATTTATTCCGTATAGCTTGCCACGATTTTGCCTTGCGCGTCTAGACGGACGGCATGTATGGAGCCGCTAAAGGAGATGTTTCCGAACGAGACGTTGCCTTTGACGTCTGGTCGTGCGAACAGGACGATGGCTTTCGAGCCGTCGTCGTAAACGGCTTCGACACCTTGCGCCGTTTCGGATTCCAGAAGACGAACGGATGGGCGCGGCATGTAGTCGGAGTTCTTATGTGGTTGAAGAACCGTGAGAAACGTCGTTTCATACGTCGGTTTCGTGGCGGCGCGCAAATGCCAGAAGTTTTGGAATTTCTTGTCCTTTGGCCAAACGGGCGGCGGATCGAATTGATCCGTCTGGCTGAAACGGATGTCTTTCGGTAGCAGGAAATCCGTCCGCAATGTCGCGTTGGGGCGTTTGGTGAAGACCGTCTGGTTGGAAATATCCATCTTGTCAAAGGCATGGAGATTGAATTCGAACACCTTGGGTTGCTGTGTCTTAAGCGTGTCGCGGATGATAATGAGGCCGGGCTTCACATGGATGATTTCGCGCAAGGCGGTGTCCAATGCGCCGCCATAGGCGGCGGTGGCGTCGCCTGCGAAACTGTCGAAATGGTCGTCATGGAAGAATCGTGTGATTTTTCCTTTTGCATGCCAGCCACGCTCTTCGCCTTGTCCGTTGTCAAACGTGATACCACATTTTGCTTTTGTGGCGCGCATCCACTGGTCATGGTGGGGGGAGCCATAGTAGTTGTAATGGCCGGTCGGAATGGCGAGCGGTTCGCCGTAAGCTTCTAAGGTGAAGCAGTTTTGGTCGCTGTGGCCATGGGAGACGGCACCATAAGGGGAGGAGCGGAATGAAAGGGCGATGTCGTTTTCATGATTGGTCAAATCCGTGTGCGACAGGACAAGACCGACGTATGGGAAACAACGCGCCGTCGGAAGCGATTCCGGCGGTTGCGGCGTGATGGTCGGATCTGTCAACGCAACACCTAAGATGCCGTTTGGATGGTAGTTATAGGTTTCCGCATACCAACGGAGGCATGGATCTTTCAGCAACGAACTGAAATAATACATCAATGCGGGCTGTGTGGAACGGCTCATCTGCGTGCCGTCACCAAACGGTGAGATGGTGGATCCGGGCGGGCATTGGTAGAAGCTGTAGTAGGGGGTGTTGCGGAAGAATGGTTTTTCCGAAAGGTCGATGCCAGTCGCCTCGCGCAGGGCGACCACGAAATGGAGGGCGAAATCCATGTAGGCCGACCAATAGTGGGGGCCTTCGTTCCAGCCGCCGTCTTCGCGGCCCCATGCGGGATAGACGCCCCAGTAGATGCTGACGATGTATTGGAGCCATTCACGGGCCTCTGGCACTTCGTTGAACAATTCGATGGCGGCTTCGCCAAGGAAACCGATTTGGCGGCCGAGATGCGATTCGTAGGGATTGTTATCGTAAGGCTTCTGGCGCAACAACTTGTAAATGGCTCTAGCGCGTTCGGCCATGGCGGCTTGGATTTGACGATGCTCTGCAGGAGAGTAGAGCTCGTATGTCCAGTCGTATGCGCGGCAACCACGCATCATGATCCACATGGCGGGTTCATCGTTATGGAATGTATTGGTGGGGCCATTGGGATCCCATGAGAAGAAATGGAGGACGCGGCGTTTGGCTTCCGTACCCGCATCATCATCAGCCGTAAGGAGATAGGCGAGAGCGGCGTTTTGCATTTTATCCATGGGAGGACGTGTCGTCCGGAAAATCTCCGTGTAGGCTTGGTTTCGTTCCTGTCCTCTTTTCGGCAACCAATCTGGCTCTTTGACAAGTTCTTCTCCCGCAAAGCTTTTTACATTCTTAAGCAGATTCTCTGCCATGTTTTTCAAATCGCCCGAACGAGCGCGTTTGCGGATAAGATTCAAGCCTTTCGGTTTGACGAAAAGGCGTGGTCTGGCCAAGGCGACCTTGAATTGTTCGGGAGCTGGAAATGGCCAGACATGAGCGTCTTGCGTGACGGTGAACGACCGTGTCTTGCTCCAGATGACGCCGATGTTGGCGATATCGGAACCGTATCGCCAATACCATTTGCCGTTGGTGAGTGGCGTTGTGGGAATATAGACAAGCCACGGATAACCAGTCACTTCCATAAGCGACGAGTCATTGAAATCCGGCGTCTGGCAGATTTGGAGAGAATAACTCGTGGCGCGTGTGGCGGGCAGCCAGCGGAACGGCGGCGGATTCATCGTGACAACTTCTTCATTTTCAGGCGAATAAGGGAGATTCTGTCCGAAGATTGGCTCGCGGTCAATGCCGAGAATCGGTGAGAAAAGCTCTTGGTTGTTGATAATGGTTTCTTGGTTGATGGCCAGGACGGACGCGTCGTCCCAATGGGTTTCGCCTGGCGTAAGCCAATGGTGGAGTTGGAGCTCGACTTGGACGGCGTCCTGCGGGGCGATGAACAGGAGACTATGGACTTGCGTCCATTCATTGACGACTGGGAAGAACTTCTGTTCGAGGAGGATTTCCTTTTTGTCTGCGTTGAACCAATGGACGCGAAGGCATGGGCCGGTAGTGTTTGTGCCCTTCACTTCAGGCGTACAACGATACCATGCGGAGACAACTACGGCGACGGTGCCCTGCGGCAGTGGTTGACGTTGGACCCACGCTTCCCGTTCTTGATCCGTATAGCTGCGGCAGATGGCGTAATGCTGTCCCGTATGCGCATCCATCGTGCCGATGTCATGTTTACCGCCTGTGTTGAAATGATTGGTGGTCCAATGTGCGAACTTGCGTTCATTGACTTCTTCAAAACTGGTATTTTTCAGAAGTTCGACGGCTGGCAGGGAGAGGGATAACAGCATAATGATAGGGAGGATATGACGCATGATGGTTGATAATCGTAAGTTAGGTTACTTGAAAAGGAGGAGGTTTTCGAGGGCGGCTTGTGCTTTGCCAATTTCAACACTGGCCATCAGAAGGCGGATGTCATATGGCGCGTCTGTATTCTGGAAAGTTGGCTTGTTGTGAATTGGTAAGAAACGTGAAAGCATGCGCCATTTCCCATTTTTGAATTCCCCTATCTCCATCTGGATAAAGGGGTTGGCGTTTTCATCACGAATGATATCAATTGCGACACCATTCTGGAAGGGGAGCAGGGCGAGTTGCGATGATTGGCGGATATCCTTGCCGTCCAAGGAGAGGACGGCTGTGTCATTGAGTTTGGAGAAGACGGCTTTACCGTTGATTTCCAAATGCTTGAAAGCATTGACTGCCACAAGGTTGCCTTGATTGTCCCATTGGAGGAAGACCGTGCGGAGCGGGGCGACAGAGAAATCAAGTTTCGGATAGCCGTTGTGGGCCGGAACGGTGACGGACTGCTCCGCGTCCGCAAAATTGACGAGCGTGAAGGCACGGCCATTATGGAGTGGAACGTCAAACGCCATGAGCGACCCATTATCTATGTTCAGACGGATGCGCTGCAGGCCTGAGACGTTATCGAGAAAGTCCTGATAGAGAACGCGAAGTTGCTTGCGGTCAAGCATTTCCGCCGCCGCTGGCTGCCAGAGGACGGATTTGTTTTCCGACAGAATGTTGGCCATGAATGCCTTGGCATCCGGCAGTCCGATTGGCGTGAAATCGGCCTTCAGGCCGAGCTTCGCCAGACGATCTAGACGGTCTGGCTGACGTGACCAACCGAAACGCGGATCGCCCGTCATAAGAAGACGACCGCCGTTTGCGACGAAACTGGCGATTTGCGCAAATGTCTCATCCTTCGCACCATAGGCGAGCGGCCAGACGAGAGCTTGGGCGGATTTCGGAAGTTTGTTGAGCTTCCATTCGTTGATGACACCGAACGGGACGTTGAGCGTCAACAGCGTGTCGATGGCGACGCGGAGGTTTTCATGGATTTGCGGCGTTGCGTAGCCGGAGCGGATGCCGTCTGGAATGACGATGAAAAGCGACGGCGATTCGTAGCGAACATGGGCGTTGCGGAAGAGCAATGCCATGTTGCGGTAGGCTTCAAGCACGGGCTTGGCGGTTAGATCCGCGTGGTTGATGCCCCATGGGAAGACACAGTCTTGGAAGTCTTTCCACGACCAGCAGCCCATGAAGGAGACACCCATGCCGAGCGAGCAGTGGCCGACGGCCAGATAGTGGCGGATGGACGCTTCGGCGGTGTCGCCCCACTGGCCGGAATTGCGTGCACTGTGGGCGATGGCGGAACCCATCTCGCCAAGAGAGATGGATTTGCCGTCGAAGCGGCGATCCATCATTTTGATGACGGATCGCATGTTCGTGAGCGCACCGTAGTGATGGACATTAACGAAATCCTGTTCGTCCGCGCCGTCGAATTTGTCACAAGACGTCAATGTCTGCAGATGACCGACGGTCGCTAAAGCCTTGGGATTACCAGCTTTGATGCCTTCTTGATTTTCGCGGACCCAACGTGTGAAAACGGCGGAGCGGAACAATTCGATATCACGTGCGCGGAGGTCCTGCCAGTTTTTTGCTTTCGCCGAAAGCGTGAGCTCCGTATCCGCTCCGGATTCCTTCCAGGCTTGCTGCGCGTTTTCGACGGAACCGTATTGTTTGGCAAGAAACTCCTTGAACAACGGCATCAGCGCCTCTGTATTACCAAGGCCTGTAGTCGGTTCATTCTGAATGTCATAGAACATGCCTGGAACATCTTTGTAACGATTGACCCAGAACTTGTTCCACGTCTTCTGCGCGTCAAGATCGGATTGGCTCAAATCCAGTCCAATCCAGTCATGGAGGCTGAGGAACGGCATGATCTGATGTTCCTGCGCAAGTTGGACGATGGCGTCCGTCTGATATTGCGTATAGGGCGGTTGCTCCAGAAGGGCCTGTGAATTCCAGCGGAAGTTGACAGGCAGATGGGCGAACGGCGAGAAGTGCAAGATTCGCAGGAAGTTAAGGCCGTAGTCTTGCATGGCGGCGAAGTCCTCCTTCCAGACAAGCGGATTTTCGTTGGCAGAATACCACATCATGCCCGTTGTGTTGGCGCCGATGAAGAAAGTCGGCTGGCCGTTGAGATTGAAGTAGTTGTCTTTTAATTCAAACTTAAGCCCTTTGGAAAGAGCATCTTGTGACCAGACGGAAATGCCATTTTCAAGCATGTCGATAGCCATTTCGCCGTCGAGCAGTTCGGCGGTGAACGTATGGAACGACTGATGGTCGTCCTGCGGAACATTCCAATTGGCAGAGACTTGGAAACGGTCTGAATCCGCCGTTGCGGTGGCGAATTCTTTGTCGTCGATTATAAAACGGACGCGAAGCGGATGACCAGTGGCGTTGATGCCACTGACGGTGAAGGTGACGGCGTCGCCGCGCCGTGCGCATGGCTTATCCGACGATGTATTAATAAGGTATGTTGGTGCAAGCAATTTGCGGCAGAGATCGACGAAGAGTTCATCGAGAACAGGCTGTGATCCATCGAAAAGATTGCGGTTCGTCGGCGTGAACATCGCCCAATTGGAGCCGTTATACGGGCCTGCGTGGTTTAGGACGGCGGCCGCGGCGGGGCCGCGGTTGCGACGCCAGAAGTCAAGTGATTGGATAAGAGGAATATAACGTGCATGGACATTGGGGAAGACCGGACTGTTGGAGCCTGTCATGGCGACTGCGGCGGGGCCTTCTACGGAACCGTCTTCCTGTCTTTTTTCACCAAAAGACCATGATGCGTTAAACCATTTTTGCTTGGGGGCGGGACGGAGAGAACGTGTCCGTAACAGGAGGAAAGATGGATCACACAACCCAATTTGGTCGGGCTGAAGCTGCATCGTGTCGCCATGGGTGCCGTAGCGCGTGTTGAGACGTGCGTCAATCGATTCGCCCGTGCCGACTTTGTCCGCCGTCACGCCGGAATCGACAGTCGCCCAACCGTCTTTCGACGGCACGCCAGGCCGATCCAGCGGATAGCCACCGATGGACATGAACGAGCCTTTGTCTTTCAGGAACTTACGGAAATTTTGGACGGCGTTTAGCGGGAAGAATGGCGCGTTCGGAAGGATGAGTAAATCGATGGCTTGTTTGGACAGGAACTTCGGCGACGAAAGATCACCGCTTGTCATGATTTGTGGATGGAAGCCTTTGACTTTCAAAAGATTGGCGAGCCGTTGCGCATCGGCATGGGACGGCAGTTTTTCAACGGATTCGTCTGAATAAATGGCGATTCGCTGCCCGACTGGATCTTCATGTTTCCAGTCTTGCGAAAGAGACGGTTTTTGGGTAATGGATTCGACCTCCTCTCCAGTGAAAGCAAGATTTCGGACGCGGACGGTTTGGTTGCCGAAATTGAAACCGAACAGCATGTATTCGACGGACATGAAGTTGCGATTTTTGGCGCCACGCGGCTCGAAACGGAATGACGCGAACGGCAAATTGGCCTTGCGCCATGTGTTCTTCACTTCGCTTAATCCCTTTCCGTCCATGAAGTTGACTCTGGAGAGCCATGCGTCTTTGTCTTTTTCGAAGAGCCAGACGTGCATGACGGCGTTGTCCGCCGCTTCCTCCACGAAGACTTCGAAAGAAAGCCCCGTGGATTTCGGCGGCAATGTCAGCGGTGACAGACGGATGTTGCCCCAGCCGTATTTGCCATTCTGTGTATTGAAAGAGAAACGAACGGAATCGTCGTCAAGCTTCTGATAGGATGGCGCGTTGCCGCCGTCTTCGTGCGGTGCCCACATTTCAGGCGTGAGCAACGGGAGCGGCTGGGCTGTCAGGCTGAGGGAAAGCATGGTGATGAGCAACATGGGGCGCGTCATGTGAATCTCCTATCTGAGTGAATACTCTTGTCAATGGATAAACGCGACAAGAGAGGGCAAGATTGGAAAAGACGGTCTGAAAAGCAAAAAGCCCGACGCCGCAACCGACGTCGGGCTTGGATTTTGCACGGTTAGTCAACCATTACTTAACGGCCTGGGCACCAGCACCTTGGACGGCACCGAAGAACTTCAGGACGTTTTCAGACGGATAGCGGTTGGCGAACATGGAGACCTTCGTCTCGATCTGGCCGACTTTGTTCATGCCCATGGCTTCACGGAACACGTTGGCGGCGGAATTTTCGTTGTAATCGGTTTTCTCGGAATAACTTGCGGCGAGGAAGCCTTCCAAGTAGGCCTTGTCGATGATGTCTTTGAAGAGGGCGGGATCGGTGAGGGATTTGTTGCCTTCGAGGCTTTCGATGCCCGTGCAGTCTTCAAAATCTTCCCATGCATCGTCGGTGACGAAGAAGGGCTTGATGTTGGGGCTGATGGTGACGGCGGCGTCGCCTTTCTTGTTGAGGAAGAAGATGTTGTTGTCAAGAGAGACTTTCTTGGTTTTGTCATCGCCCTTCGTGTTGTCGAAACCATACAGAATGCTGAGGCCGAGGATGTTGTGATGGATGTTCGCATCGACTTTGGCGTTGGCGCGAACGGCGAAGCCCATGTCGGTCATTTCAGATGTGCGGCTCCATGTGAAGAGGACGGTGTTGTAGGCGAATTCGAATTTCACGGCGCCGTTTTCATTCTTCGTGCAGAGCAGATCGCAGGCTTGCATGCGGTTGTTGATGAAGAGGTTGTTGAGAATCTTCACGTCGCCTTCGTGATGGCTGATCTGGATGCCGTAGTTGGAGGCGTTCAGGAAGACGCAGTTCTGGATGGTCAGATTGCCAGCGGTCTTGCCCTTCATTTCGGCGGAGTTGATGGACGGGAACGGCGTGTTGCCTTTCGCGGGCGGATCGAGATACATACCGGTTTCAACGCCTTCGGGCTTGCCTTTGACGGCGTGGTAGCTGTTCGCATCGCCTTGGTCGATGTAAAGACCGTCGATGACGGTGGTTGTGCCTTTCAACGCATCAGCCTGGTTGGCGGAGGCCCACATCTTGAAGCCGACTGTGCCGATATCCATGGCGGGTTTGGTCTGGTTCATTTCATTGGTGGGTTTGAGCATCGTCGGATATTTGGTGATATCGCGGACGCTGAAGTCGTCGGAATAACCGCCGATGATGGTGATCGGTTTGTCAATGAGAATCCAACCGCAGGATGTCTTGCCGTGGTAATTGCCTTGTGCGACGTGGATAACATCACCAGGGGCGGCCTTTTCTAAGGCGTTCCAGATGGCCTTCAACGGCGCATCTTTGGAAGTGCCTTCGTTCTTTTTCTTACCGACGCCAGCGGAAACATACCAATCCGCGCCGAAAGCGGACATGGCGAATGTGAGGCAGAAGAGAATGGACAACAGTTTTTTCATGTTCGTACTCCTTAATTATGTGTCTTGCTTGATGACCATGTTTAATGGACAATACATAACCTTAATATTTATGCATAAGCTGAATTTTCCAATTAAGAGGCTGAAAAAATCCAAATGCGGATCCATTATATCTCTTGTGATTTGTGTCATATTATTGCATGAAAAGAAATAAATATGAAAATTTATTGGGTATGAGATATGAATGATGGTTAGAATTTAGGAAATGAGTGAATTGCAAAATTTAACTATGAATTTTGTAAAATATATGTCAAATTAATATTGCAGATATTATATAAATCATAAGAAATCCTATGACTTTTTATGATTCTTTAGGAATTTATAAGATTTTATAAGAATTCTTATGAATTGCATATATAAAATTCAGTGATATATTATTAGAGAAAATATTTGAAATCGTGTAGAATAGGAGTCAATGATGATTATGCATGTGAATAGCGCGGCGATACGCGGAATGGATGTCAAAGGAGTGGAGATAGAGGTGAATTTGGTTCCACCGCCGCCGGAACAAGTGGAGCAGCAAGGGCCGACGATGATAGTCGTAGGGCTTCCAGACATGGCGATACGGGAGAGCCGCGAGCGAGTCAGGGGGGCGGTTCAGAGCTCTGGATATAGGATGCCGCGGGGCAAGACGATTGTGAATCTGGCTCCGGCTGATTTGCACAAGAGTGGCAGTGCATATGACTTGCCGATGGCGTTGGGGGTGTTGCAAGCCGATGGGCAATTGGCCTGTACAGGCTTGGATAATGCAATGATCATTGGCGAATTGGCAATGAGCGGACAAGTGCGTGGCATTCAAGGCGCATTGGCGGTGGCGATGTATGCTCGCGATCATGGTTTGAAGCGGATGCTTGTTCCGGCGGAGAACGCGAAGGAGGCTGCGTTGGCGTCTGGTATTGAGGTGTTTGGCGTCAATTCATTAGCGGAGGCGGTCGATGTTTTGCAGGGCAGGGGGCGGCAGTTAGCGACAACGGTTGACATCCAGTCGATTTACACTGTCGAATCAATGGCGGAGGTGATGGATTTTGTTGATGTGAAAGGACAGGAGAGTGCCAAACGTGCGATTACGGTGGCGGCGGCCGGCAATCATAATTTGCTGATGATTGGCAGCCCAGGTTGCGGTAAGAGCATGATTGCCAGGAGGTTGCCTGGTATTCTTCCACTGTTGGACGTGGAGGAGGCGCTGGAGGTGACGAAAATCTACAGCATCGCGGGGCTGTTGGACGGAAAGAAAGGCCTGATGGTACGGCGGCCGTTTCGGTCGCCGCACCATACGGTAAGCGACGCGGGGCTGGTAGGCGGCAGTGCGAACCCACGGCCGGGCGAATTGAGTCTGGCCCATAACGGCGTGTTGTTTTTGGACGAACTGCCAGAATTTCGACGGAACACGTTAGAGGTTCTGCGGCAACCACTTGAGACAGGAGAAGTCGTCTTGGCCCGTGCAAGCGGAACCTTTACGTTTCCTGCGCGTGTCATGCTGGTGGCGGCAATGAATCCATGCCCATGCGGCTATTACGGTCATCCACGCCGTCCATGCCATTGCACGGTGGGCATGATCATGAGCTATCGAAGCAGAATCAGCGGCCCATTGATCGATCGGGTGGATATGCACATCGAATTGGCGCCGCTGGACAGCGAGATGCTCACACAAAAGCGTTGTGGAGAGGATTCCGCGACCATTCGTGCAAGGGTGATGGCGGCTCGTGAAATCCAGCGGCGACGCTATGCGGGAACTGGAATTCGTGACAACGCGAGCCTGAGCGGAAAGATGATGGATCAATTCTGCGAATTGGACACGGAGAGCGCGGCCGCATTGCAGTCACTGATCATGGAACTACAACTATCGGCCCGTGCATATGATCGTATCTTACGTGTCGCCAGGACGTTGGCGGATCTGGACGGATTGGAGAGAATCGAACGGCGTCATATTCAGGAGGCGGCGAACTACCGCATTTTGGATCGTCAGCAGTGGTAGCTGTCGTCACATATAGTCACACATGTAGTCTGACGGAGTTGCAGACAGCCATACATTAATTACATTAATATAGGGAGAGAAGACATGTAATGAACACTTTTTGAAAGACATGAAGCTGAAAGAACAGAAGAACGGCTCCGGCATGAACGGCGCGGAGATCGTGGCGCACTGCCTGTTGGAAGCGCGCGTTCCGTTTGTGTTCGCATATCCTGGTGTCGCGTCGATGGCGTTGCATCATGCGTTGCATGATGCAGGTGTGCGCGTCATTCTGCCGCGTCATGAGCAAGGCGGAGCGTTTGCGGCGGGCGGCTATGCGCGGAAGACAGGCGAAGTCGGTGTCTGCATGGCGACAAGCGGGCCTGGAGCGACAAATCTCGTGACAGGCATCGCGGACGCCTGCGCGGATTCCGTGCCGATGGTCGTCATCACGGGGCAGGTGAATCAGCATTTGATTGGAAAAAATGCCTTTCAGGAGACGGATATCATTGGTATGACGCGGCTTTGCGTGAAGCACAGCTATCTCGTGCTTGATCCGATGGAATTGCCGCAAGTGTTTGCGGAGGCGTTCTATCTGGCGAAGAACGGGCGGCCTGGCCCAGTTGTCATCGACATTCCGTGGGATGTCCAGCAGGCGGTCTGCAATCCCGTGTTTTCTCAAAAGCCTTGCATGCGCAAAAGCACAGTGGATGCTACGCCGAAGGCGGAAAGCGTCGAGGCGTTGCGGACAATGTTGAAGGAGAGTCGCCGTCCATGCATGTTTGTTGGCGGCGGAATCATCCATTCCAATGCGAGCAAGGAACTTCTGGCTTTTGCGGAGGCTTATCAGATTCCCGTTGCGACGTCGCTTATGGGCATCGGCGCGTTTCCTGAAAACCATCGTCTGAGTTTGAAATGGCTGGGCATGCATGGTTGCTATGCGGCGAACAAGGCGGTGCATGAATGTGATTTATTGCTAGGCGTCGGCGTTCGTTTTAGCGACCGCGTGACAGGCAATATCGCGAAATTCGCGCCGCGTGCGAAAATCGTGCATGCGGACATCGATCCGTCGGAAATCAACAAGAACAAGCATGCCGATCTGCCGATTGTCTGCGATGCGAAGGAGCTTTTCCGTGCAATGTTGGAAAAGCCTGAACGCGGTCGCCATGAGTTCTGGCTGGAACTGACGGACAAATGGAAAGCGGAACATCCGTTCAAATATAAAGACGACTACAGAAAGGAGATCAAGGGGCAGCAGGTGGTCAGTCGTCTGGCGGAGCTGACGGATGGCGAGGCGACGATTGTGACGGGCGTCGGCCAAAACCAGATGTGGGCCGCGCAGTTTTATAACTATAACCGCCCAAGGCAGTTGCTGACGAGCGGCGGTCTCGGCGCGATGGGGTTCGGGCTACCGACGGCTATTGGAGCGAAATTGGCCGCTCCCAAAGAAACTGTCGTGCTCATCGACGGTGACGGCGGTTTCCAAATGAACATTCAAGAGCTGGCGACGGTTTATGCCACGAATCTGCCGTTGAAGATGATCATTTTGGACAATCAGATATTGGGCATGGTGTCGCAGTGGGAAGATCAGTTCTATGGCGGTGTCCATGCGGATACGGACATGGCGGTGAAGCGTGCGAAACGCTCCTATCCGGATTTTGTGCAAATCGCCAAAGGCTATGGAATCGCGGGGCGAGACGTCTGGAAAAAGGATGAATTGGATGCGGCGCTTCGTGAAATGCTTGACGCGAAGGAACCGTATCTGCTTGACATTCATATAACTGCGGCGGAAAGTGTCTTGCCGATGATTCCAAGTGGCGGGACATGCGAGAACATCATATTGGACTGAATCAGTAATGGTTCCCGAATGATTTTTTAGTCATTCTTATAATTTTACAGGAATGTTGAAAGCCGGTAATTTATCCACTATGCGACGTAACAAATTATATCGATGATTGTATAAACGGAGCGCCAATCCGTATTTGGGCAGATGCATAAGGAGTGCCCAGAAAGCCATGCGAAGTCGCACTGCCATAGATGAGTAGCGATGCAATACATTGTCTGCTGTCAAACAGGTTAAATGATAGTGGCTCTTCAAATTATCATTGACATCCATCTCCACCATCATGCCAATGCGGTTCTTTGGTTTCCAAACTGCTACAATTGGTTCCGATATACTCTTGGGATAGGTCCACATTCGCTTCAGCGACAGGTATTCCTCCTTCGTTTCGGGATAATACATCGGGCGTGGAACCTGCATGCATTTTTCAGGGAAAAGGAAATTGCCAAGGCTGAAATAGCATTTTTTCCCAGAGAAACTCACGACAGGATTGATGATGTGGGGGTGGCTGCCTATGATTGCGTCAGCTCCGGCTTTTATCATGCGACAGGCATATTCCTTAAATAGTTTATTCTGAAGATATTTATGTTCTTCACCCCAATGAGGCATTACAATGACCTTGTCAAATTTCCTTTTCAATTCACGGATATATAAGACAACATCTTCGATATTTGCATGGTAAACGCCTGGATTACTTTCGGTTGCGGTATAAAAGATATATGGCACACGATAATCGAACATGCAACCAAATATGGCAATTTTCTCGTTCCCGTTGTTGATTACGACAGGCTTTTGGGCCTCTTCTTTGTTGGCGCCTGCTCCAAAATGCTGTATTCCCAGCTTGTCTAAAAGAGAGATGGCATTGTTCAATCCATCAACGCCCAAATCAAACGCATGATTGTTGGCCAAAGAGACTATATTGAATCCCATTTCAGAAATTCTGTGGATATCTTCATTGCGTACATACACAATGGACTTATAGGTATCCATCTTTCGCGAATCGAATGGAATGTTTGTTCCGACTCCGCATTCCAATGTCCCGATTCGTAAATCAAAAGATTGCATATAGGACAAAAGTTCTTTGTCAATATATGTGCTTTGATAAGGCAAAACGCCTCCAGGCATCACATCGCCAACAAACAAAATCTTCATACCATTTTTACCTTCCTAATAATTCATGGAATTCTTTTCGTATTCCATGTCCGATGATCATTTGTGTGGAATCCATTTGCCCCCAATTGGCTTCCACCACATCCCATCCCTTGTCTGTATAAGCAAAATCCCATGCAATATAAACATGCTGGGGCAATGCCTTATGCAAATCCTCAGCATATTTTAGCAACTCCTGCCAATGAGGAATTGCAGTTCCTTTAAATGTGATTCCGCTGTCTGGATGAACACTGCTTGTTTGGTTCTTTTTGTAAAAACCATCCGTATTGATTATTCCTGTTTTGGCATCGATAAAAGCTATCAGCCCCCCTTGCGCCACATTATCGACAATTTGCCCTTGGCGACCAGTGCGAATGCGAGGATAATATGGAGTGAGTGTTCCTTCTTTAAAGAACGAAGGGAAACGGACGGTATTGACACTACTCTCATTCCACATCGACATTTCTTTTCCTTGGGTTATACACTCTTCAATAACCCAGTTCTGATAGATGGACAACAGCTCATGGTATATTTGTCCAATATCTGTCTGCTCATCAATATCATGACGACTTACGCCAATTCCCATGTGTCCATCTGTCGGCTTGCAGAATATATGACGGATCCTTTTGGCGAAAGAAGTAAAATCATCTACTTTGGTGTCTTTTGTCAGATGAAATATCTCTCTCTTGAAAAATGGTTTGGCCAATTGGTAAAAAATCCATTTGTCACGTAATTGTGTTTTCAAATCCAACCCGAAGGCTCGATTCAACGTTCCAACTCTCTCCTTTTCCGGCAAGTATTCAGACCATTCCGCAACACTCTTGTCCGACAAATCATACATAAAATATTCGTGAGGCTTGAACCCAAACAATAGATTGCTTTTTATGGCCTTTGTCACGATTTTTCTTAGAATTCTTTGATCCTTTTTGGCTTGTTCTGGCAAATAAGTTTCCACTGCGTCAGCAAGTGCATCGGCATAACTCTCTCCATTATACATTTTCAGTCGCAAGTCCCCCGAGAAATATTGATTGGAATATTCTCTTGCTCTAAAAGGCACTATTAAAAATTCTCTTAATTTTTTTAATAATTTCATTAAGAAAACTCCTGAAAAATTTCTTTATTTTTTTCTTTTTTCTTTCTTGGGGGATGGGATACCCTTTATCAATCATAAATTGATACACTTCATGAAAATGGTGGTTCTCGTCTTTTCTAGCCACATAGTTTCTTACAATTTCATCCCTGTTCTGTTTAAAATACTCTACATCAAAGACTTCCTTAAAGTTATCGGTGTATCCAAGTATGTCGATAGTGAGCAATGTCCTTTGACATTTTGAACAGCGCGTACAATTCTTGTACGGGTACTGCAAATAACGCGTATCTCCTCTGTTAGCCTTTATCCTTTTCCAACATACATCCAAATAATGCTGCGCTTCTGGATTATCCACAATTGAAGCAGTTTTCTCAATGCGCGTCTTATCTTGGTCTGCTACAATTATTTCCGTGTTATCTGTAGATATCATAGGCAATAAAAGCGATGCGAAATCACCCATACCCATTCCAAAATTGAAATCCTTGTTGGTGCAACTTGATGCATAATAGTATCTTTTGAAAAGCTTTTGTAATGACAGCACCGCACTCATTGTTCTTAATGGACCACACCAATTGAAATTAACCCCCTCAAAGAATGGTCCAAAGTTAGACGCCAATAGCACAAGGGGCAATCCTTTTTCCTGAGCATATTTTCTAACATCTGGTAAAGCCTCATGGAAAAATTGTTCTGTCTTTTCAAAATCATTACCGTATGCACCTACGTTGAAGTTGGTCAAATGAGTAATTCTGAAACCCTTAGGGCAGTCTGCCGACATATGCCCGATCATCGCTGAAAATGAATCCACGCCCAATGAACATCCGCATCCAACAGCTGTCGGTTGAAAGGAGGGTGTTACATAACCTTCACAATCGACATTTATCTTATAATTAACATGTAGCGGGATGCTTAACGTATAAAGAATATTATTTTTTATATTGTAATAAAGCTTTTCGGAAATAGGAGCTTCAACTTTGATATCCTCCTGATTCCTCAAAGCCACAAGCAACATTGGCAGAACAAAAGCGTCGGCGACCTCATCCACTAAATAATCCGCATATTCTTCGGTGGTCCTATACCATATTTCTTTACTGATATTTTCAGTCGTGCTAGAAATCTCAGTAATTACATAATAGCTGCTATTTCTATTTTCAATATGTGGTCTCTTAATGGTAATCATTTGTGGATATTATTACAAAAAGGGATAATTGGGGTGGGACTTCGTTAACAATAGGACTGCATAAGATAGACGTCATCGCCTCTTTCCTCTATCCAAGGATTGCCGATAGTGATCATAGACTGACTCCGTTGAAACAAGAGGCTTGGGCGAAATGCATGGCGCATGAGATTCATGTCGGTTGAATGGTCAACGTATTATTATATTATGTTGTATTATCCATTTGGGTGTTGAGGAAGCCTTGCGTAGTTTATGGCGAAAAAACAGACGCCCCGCTTTCGGCGGGGCGTCTGTTGAAATCGTTCATCCTTGTGCAGGTTTGATGTCCAGAATTCGAAGCTGCGGCATCGCAATGCCGTTGAAGCGATTGATGTGCGGTGAGAAGACGATGTCCCACGGCGGCGGCGGGAACTGGTCCGGCAGCCGTCCGAAGGCGATGAACTGCATGCGCGTTCCGGATTCGTCTTTCACCATGCCGCGGGTGTGGTTCTTGCCGGCTGGCATTTTGCGTTCCGGAATGACGTTTTTCGTAATGTAAACGGGTTCGGGATTACCGTGCCCGAAAGGTTCAAGCATCTCAAGTTCTTGGAAGAAAACATCATCCAATTCGCTGAAGGCGACGTTGCCGCAGGCGGCGATGACGGGTTTCATGGAATCGATGCCGAGAACCTTTTGGACGGCTTCATCGAATTGCTTACAGAACAACTCAAGATTCTCTTCCGTCAGAGAAAGGCCGGCTGCCATGGCGTGGCCGCCGAAACGAATCAGTGAATCGGAACAGACGCCAAGGAGGTCAACCAGATTCAATTTGCGGATGGATCGCGCGGATCCAGTGAATTGTCCAGATGGATCGCGTGTGAGAACGACGGACGGGTGGTGGTATTTACGGGTCAGGCGAGAAGCGACGATTCCGACAACGCCTTGATGCCAACCTTCGCTCCAGACGACGATGGAACGCGTCGAACTCAAGTCGTAACGTGCTGCAATCTGGTTTTCTGCGTCTGTCACAACCGCTTCCTCAATGGTCTGGCGTTCGCGGTTTTGTTCGTCTAGCTTGCGGGCGAGATTGGCGGCATCAACCATGTTGTCCGCTTCCAGCAGGCGGAGGGAATCCGTCGGGGCGCCGAGACGACCGGTGGCGTTGATGCGGGGAGCCAGCCGATAGGTGATGTCGGATGTGGCGAGTTCTTCGCTGACGCCGGAAATTTCGCAAAGCGCATGGATTCCAGGGCGTTGCTTGCCCGCGAGAACTTTCAGACCATGCTTGACGAGAATTCGGTTCTCATAGAGGAGCGGAACGATATCAGCAACCGTTCCAAGTGCAACAAGATCAAGACCTTGCCTCAAATCCGTGTCCTCTCCGCCGAAGCCGTGTTCACGACCGTACTTCAAGAAGGCATGGCAGACTTTGAAGGCGACACCGACGCCGGCAAGCTCCTGTATTTCAACGGGGGAGCCTGGCAGTTTCGGATCGACGACAGCATATGCGTCTAGTGGTTCGACGCCCGGCGTATGGTGGTCCGTGATGATTAAGTCAAACTGCATATCCTTCGAGGCCTGGACGGCTTCGTAGGATGTGATGCCGCAATCGACGGTGATGAGGAGGTCCGCCTTGTTGGCGTGGGTTTTGTTGATGGATTCGACGGTGAGGCCGTAGCCGTCGTCAATACGATGCGGCAAATAGCATTCCACGTTGCCGCCGTTACGGCGGAGCACCCATGCGAGAAGGGCGGAGGCAGTGATGCCGTCCGTGTCATAGTCGCCGTGGATGAGAATCCTCTGCCCGTTGTGGATGGCCTGCCAGAGTCTGGCGGAGGCCTCCTTCGTGCCTTGCAGCAGATACGGATCCCCTATGTCCGATATGGACGGGTTTAGGAAGTCCCGTATTTTTTCCGGACCGATGCCTCGCATGTCCAATACGAGGGCGATTGGTCTTGTGACTCCTGCTTCATTGATCAGGGCCTGCACCCTGTCTTCATTGTTTTCTGTTTGTTCCCAAATGTATTCTTCCATTATAATTGCTTTCCTTATGTTTTAACCGCATAGTGTAAACTATACGTCCATTTTTGAAACTTTCACATAATTCATTCATTTTTTTCTTATTTTTTGTCAATAGATGGGCAACTTTGTTAATGAAATGGGGGGCTGTTGACTTGCGAGATTGGATTTACGGAATACATTATTTTGACTGAATAGGATTTTAAAACAAAAGCTGATGAAGACCAAGATACTGATAGCCGTTGACGACGCGAATCTGAGCGACGTTCTACGGAGTTTGTTCAGGAGCCTGGAATACCGCGTCAAATCATGTGGCGAAGAGGAGGCTCGAGGCGACGTCCTACACGCGGAGGCGTGGGATGTCGTTGTCTGCGGGCTGGAATTCGGACGCGAGTTACTGGCTGACCGTCCGACAGGCGCAGGTGAGGCGGATATTCTGGTAGTGGTTGATTACGCGGAACTTGAAGAGGGTAAGGCCATTGTTGACGCGGGGGCTTCTGGTTTTCTTGTTAGGCCGATTCGTTCGGAGGAGGCTTTGAAACTGCTGGAGAAAGTCTTGCTGGTTCGCCGTGATCGTCTGAAGGCTTGCGGAGGGACTGGCAAGCAGCCGGAAGTTGTGGAAAAGAAGGAGGAGGTGGTGACTTGCGAAAGCAAGAAACCGGATACGGAGACGTTGCATTACGGGCTGATGATCGGGGAGCATCCCACGATGCAGGAGTTGTACAAGCAGATGGAAAAGGTGGCGGGGACGGACATGGCCGTCATGATACGCGGGGAGAGCGGGACTGGTAAAGAACTGGTGGCGAAATCTTTGCACCGTTTGAGCCGACGCGGCAACCGTCCTTTCGTGGCGATTAATTGCACGGCGATACCTGCCAATTTGCTGGAATCGGAATTGTTCGGCCATGTGAAAGGAGCTTTCACAGGGGCTGTTCGCAATAAGGAAGGCTTGTTTCAAGTAGCGGACGGGGGGACGTTGTTCATGGATGAAATCGGATCGATTCCGTTGGAAATGCAGCGGTCGTTGCTGCGAGTTTTGCAGGATGGATTGGTTCGACCGGTCGGCGGCGTGACTGCGACAAAGGTGGATGTACGTGTATTGACCGCTACGAATGAAGATTTGGAGAAACGGATGAAAGAGGGGCTGTTCAGGGAGGATTTGTATTATCGGCTTTGCGGTTTTCCGCTTTACCTGCCGCCACTGCGTGAGAGACGGAGCGACATCCCATTGCTAATACGCCATTTCCAAGATAAGTGGAGCGAAGAGGGCGGCGGCGGTTTCGGCGGTTTTTCAGACGAGGCCATGGACGTGCTTTCACGGCGTGATTGGCCGGGCAATGTGCGCGAATTGGAGAATTCGCTGCGCCGCATCGCGGCGTTGTCGAACCGCGGCGGAATGCCGATTGGCGTGTATGATCTGCCGGATGAGTTCCGTCCGACGTCCGAAGAGTTGCGGCAGGCGGACGAAGAGGCGGATGCAGCTGAAAAGGCCGAGATTCTGGCGGGGCGTCCGCAACGGAACGCGGATTTGACATTGAAGGCGTATCTGCGGATTCACGAACGTGAATACATCAGCCAGGTGCTGGCGGAATGCGACGGCGATAAAGACAAGGCCGCGAAGATTTTGGGCATCAGCAAAGGGACGCTGTACAGGAAGCTGGATGAAACGGAGTAGCATATGATGAAATGGTTGCGTCAATTTGTTTGGGTGATCGGCCTGTGGTGGCTTTTGATGGGCGGCACGGGATGCGCGCTTTTTGACAGATATAAGCCTGTGTTTAACCTGAGCCTCCACAGGGAGGTTCGGCGGGATGCGTTCGCTCCTGAATCATCGTTGGTCCAGCCGGTCTATGATGTCATGGGGCGGAACGAGCATTTCGTGAGTCGTTTCCCGATCGTGGATTCCTCCTGCTTCGGCGAGGCGGAACTTGTGCGCGGCGACAATGGAAAATGGGGCCTTCGGATGAGGCTGGACCGCAAGGGGATAGGACTCTGGCGGCAGGCAACGGGCGAATACGGCAGCCAGACGATGGTGATTCTTCTGGACGGATATTTCTGCGGAACGATGATGATTCCGCCATATGATGAAAGTGGTTATCTGATGCTTCCGCCGCTTTGGAGCGAGTTGGAGGCGCGGCGGATCGCGTCGCATGTTCCTTCCAACTACCGGAAGGCGAATCGATAAAAGGCGTTCAAGAAGATTGATTAAAATTTTAAATAGTTGTCCAAAACAAAAAAGGTGA
Source organism: Victivallales bacterium (assembly GCA_017548425.1). Classification (GTDB taxonomy): domain Bacteria; phylum Verrucomicrobiota; class Lentisphaeria; order Oligosphaerales; family Oligosphaeraceae; genus UBA1407. The sequence goes on along the minus strand of JAFZAB010000167.1, from coordinate 49,932 downwards.
TGAAGATGGCTGATTCCAACACTTATTCAACCAGTGCAGAGCTTGCAAAACTTTTTGATGGCGCGGCGGTTCCCGATCGTTCGGCCATTGAGGAACTGACGGAAATTTTGAAAGTGGCCGAACCGCGGCAGTGCGCAGGATGGGACGAAAGCGTTCGTGCCAAATGGGAAAGCGGATTGCAGAAATTCGCCGAAAAGGCGTCGCTCAAGACGCTTGACGAGGCGGAATTCAAGTTGGTCGAGGCGATGCTGGCGGCTGGTCTGGACGGCGTCATGCTCCGCAACTTGTACGCGGCTCTTGCCAAGCAGATGTTCCCCGCGTGGGAGAATCCCGACGGTCTGGTGGACAACCTCAATATCCATAAGGAAGGCGAGGCTTTGGACAAAATCAGCAAGCGTCTGGAAGTCCTTCGCGCCCTGAAGAAAGGCGCGTTCTGCTATACGCCCGCGTTCGGCGTCGGCGTCGTCGATTCGATTGACGAAATCAGCGGTCAAGTCCGTGTCGCATTCGTAAGACGTCAGGCCACCGGCCAGAAGGCGGACAGCATGAAGAAGGCTGAACGCCAGACGTTGGGGCTCCGTAACTTCTTGGACAATCTGATGGTTGTCGATATGGACTCCGAAGTCCACAATTGGATGACGAAGAAGACGCGTCCTGAGAAGACGGATTTGAAGTCGCTGACGGAATTCATGAACAGCCACATCACGAGCGCGCGTCCTGCGTTGCTGAATCCGGGCCGCGCCTTGCTGGTTCCAGGCGTGATGACGGAAGCGCAGTTCAAAGTCTTGACGTCCGGCGTTCCTGCGAAGCAGGGCGGCGATGCGCAGGCTGGCGGCGCGGTCAACACGATGAGTTGGGATCAGAGCCGAAGCTTGCTGGAATTGAATGAACGCTTGAAGCTGAATCCCGTTATCGAAGAATCTTCGAAGCCGGATCTTAACAATATCATGAACATCTTCGAATATGCCGCGAATCGTGACGACATGGTGTTGTTGCTTGCGACGGCGCTCGCGTCTTTGCAGCATATGCTTCCGAATGGTTTGAAGCCGGAGCTCGACAAGACGATCGCCATGCTCGCCGAGAAGAAAGCGGTTGTGTGGGAGAACGAGGAGCTCTTCATTGAAGCGAGCGACAAGCTGGCCGGCAAATTGGTCATTCCGTGGTTTGAAGTCACGAAGAAGGCCAAAGGCGCGGATTATCTGATTGAACGTACTCTCAAGCTCCCGTATCGCCTGTGGGCTGGCACGGAGAAGAATCTGACGAACGACGAACGTGCGCGTCTGGCGGAAGCCGTTGATGCGGCGATGGATGGCGGCGATGTGACGGCCGATGCGATGTTCTGGCTTTGGAAGTCCGACTACGAAGACTTGAAGATGCGCTATCTGACGAAGTCCGTCCTGTTGTTCCGTACGTTGCAGAAAGACGTGAAAGGCAATTATTTGAAGGCTCATCGCGACCTGTTCAAGCTGATGATGAACGACGAACCGTTCCAGCGTCTGATTATGAACTACGGTAACGAAGAGACGGTGACTGAATTCATCCATTGCATCAAGCGGATGCCGTTGTTGGAAGCCGGCGACCGCCAGAGTTTGGAAGTGAAAATCATCCGTCTGTATCCGGAATTCAAGCATCTGGTTGAAGAGCGCAAGGCGATTCATCAGCGTGCCGCGTTGCCGCGTATCACGAGTTGGAGAAGCCTCAAACTGCGTGAGATGCAGCTCAAGAATTTGGTCGAGGAACAGATTCCTGCCAATGCGGATGCTTTGGAACATGCCCGCAGCTTGGGCGACTTGCGCGAAAACTCCGAATACAAGTTCGCGAAAGAGCAGCAGAGCCTGCTCGGCAAGATGCGCCGCGAATATGAAAGCAGCCTCGTGGATCTGCGTGGTACGGACTTCCGTGACGTGGAAGTCACGGATACGGTGGTTCTCGGAAGCGCTGTTACGGTGAAATTCTCCGGTGGCCGCACAGAAACCTATTACGTTTTGGGTCTGTTGGACACGGTTCCGAAACGCAACATGATTTCCTTTGAGACGCCTCTTGGCAAGCTGTTGATTGGCCGCAAGTTGGATGAACGTCTGGAAATGCCCAGCGGCGAACATGGCCAGATTGTCGAAATCAGCCCGCTGCCGCAGGACATGATCGACTGGTTCAACGAAGAACCTACGCTTGAAGAAGCGTAAGACGTTAGATAAAAAGGATTAAAGGGACTAAAGGGACTAAAGGGACAAGGCCTTGATAAAGATTGCTATCGTTGTCGCTTATGTCCCTTTTGTCGTTTTGTCGCTTGTATCAGAAAAAGGTGGAATATGTTCAGATATTGCCTCAATACAGGAACGATCAGCGGTCAGAAGCTGAGTCTGGTGGATGAATTGAAGACGGCATCGAAGGCGGGGTTCGATTCAGTCGAGCCGTGGATGCGCGAAATCCATGAATACCGCAAGACGAATGGTTCGTTGAAGCCTCTGCGTGAATGTGTTGCAGATCTTGGACTGTCCGTCGAAAGCGCCATTGGCTTTGGCAAATGGGCCGTGGAGGACGAAGCGGAACGTCGCGCAGGTCTGGATGAAGTCCGTCGTGACATGGAGGCGTTGGCGGAGCTCGGCGGCAAACGGCTGGCCTGCCCGCCTGTTGGCGCGACCGATAAACCAATTGATTTGTCGCGTTTTCAAGAACGTTACGAAGCTGTCTTGAAGCTTGGCGATGAATTTTGCGTTCAACCACTTCTGGAGCTGTGGGGCTTTTCCGCGAATTTGAGCAAGATTGAAGAGGTTTTGAAAATCGCCGCGACAGCCGCGCATCCGAAAGCAGCCGTCTTGCTGGATGTTTACCATATATATAAAGGCGGCGGCAACTACGAGGCGATGCGGCTGTTGAGCCAGCAGGCTCTTCCCGTGCTGCATCTGAACGACTTCCCCTCGAATCCTCCGCGTGAGACGATCAAAGATGCGGATCGCGTCTTCCCCGGCGATGGTATCGCCCCGCTGGACAAGATTTTGCAGATGGTCGATCGCAACGGCGGCACGATTCTGTCGTTGGAATTGTTCAACCGCAACTATTGGGCGATGCCCGCGTTGGAAGCCTGCCGTACAGGATTGATGAAGTCCGTGGCGGCGGTCGCCCATGCATTAAGTTAATCATCGGCGAGCCGATGATTAACGCCTATGGCTAAAGGCTTATGGCTTATGGATCTGGGAGGGTCACGCTCCTGCGTGACCGGACGCGCAGGAGCGCGTCCCCCCCTAATGAAAAACAACTTTTTAGGGAAACGGCGATGTACGGATTTCAGCGGATTGCGTTGTGCGTGCCAGAATGCAAAGTGGCGGATGTCGATTACAACTGCGACAAGATTCTGGCGTTGGCGAAGCAGGCGGCGAAGGAGAAGGCGGGCGTCGTCGTGTTTCCGGAACTCTCTGTGACAACCGCCAGTTGCGGCGATTTGTTCCGCAGTCAGGCGTTGCTGACGGCGGCGGAAAACGGCGTCGTGCGTCTGCTGAAAGAACTTCCGAAAGGGCCTGTGTTCGTGTTCGGAACGCCGATGGTTTGGAATTATCGGCTGTTTGATGTCGCTGTTGTTGCGCAGAATGGGCGGATTCGAGGGATAGCTCCAAATACAAAGAAAGGACGTGTATTTTCAGCAGGACCGTATCTCGAAAAAGCATGCGCTTCGTATGCGGGACAGGACGTGGAATTCTGTAGCACGAAGGGAGCGTATGATTTTGATAGATGGAGAGGCGTGTCCGGCTTGTGTTTTGATGTGGAATTCGGCGATGAACTGGAGATGACGATTCCGCCGAGTTCGGAAAAAGCCTTGCACGGGGCCAATCTGATTGTCTGTTTAGCTGCGAAGACGGATCATGTCGGTACGCGAGAAAAGACGCGTGATTTGGTTCGCGTCCAAAGCGAACGGTGCAAGGCGGCGTATGCGTATGTGTCTGCAGGCGTGGGAGAATCGACGACGGATACGGTCTGCGGCGGTCAGGCTGTTATCGCGGAGAATGGCGTCATCTTGGCGGAAAACAAGATGTTCCAGCGTAATTCGCAATTGATTCTGACGGATATCGATGTGGAGATGCTGTCCGCCTTGCGTGTAGCGGATACGGATTTTGGCGAAGCGGCGGCAAGCCTTGAGGCGCGTGATGAGATGCCATGGTGGAACAATGATTTGGACAAATGGCCGGAAGCGAAGGACTTGCGCCGTCCATTGTCGCGTTCACCGTTCATTCCGGAAGACGCTGCAAAACGCGCGGCGGTCTGTGAAGAAGTCTTTGAAATCCAGAAGGCGGGATTGGCGAAACGCGTGGAACATGCTCGCGCGCAGAAACTTGTGCTCGGCATTTCCGGCGGTCTTGATTCGACGTTGGCGCTGTTGGTGTCCGTCGAGACGATGAAAATGCTGAAACGCAAGCCGTCGGACGTGATGGCCATCACGATGCCTGGCTTCGGCACGAGCGACCGTACGTATGAAAACGCCTGCAATCTTTGCAGAAAATTAGGTGTCGAACTGCGGGAGATCAGTATCAAAAATGCTTGTTTGGAACACTTTGCGAATATCGGCCATGATCCGAACGACCGGAATGTCGTCTATGAAAACGCGCAGGCTCGCGAACGGACGCAGATTCTGTTGGATTTGGCGAACAAGCATAATGGACTGGTCGTCGGAACAGGCGATTTGTCTGAAATCGCATTGGGATGGTGCACGTTCAACGGCGATCACATTTCGCAGTATGGTGTGAACGGATCCATCCCGAAGTCGTTGATGCGTAGCGTCATCGCATGGGTCGGCGCGGAAAAGCTACCGAAGGTGAAGGCGGTTTTACAGGACATCATCGACACGCCTGTCAGCCCCGAACTGCTTCCGGCGGACGAGCAGGGCAAGATCAAGCAGAAGACGGAGGACATCTTGGGACCGTACGAAATCCATGATTTCTTCCTGTATCATTTTTTCAAATATGGCGCGTCGCCGAAGAAGATTTTGTTTCTGGCGGAGCAGGTTTTCGGCAAAGAGTTTGAAAAGGAACAACTTAAGGGATATCTGAAGAACTTCCTGCGGCGTTTTGTCACGCAGCAGTTCAAGCGAAGCTGCATGCCCGACGGTGTGAAAACGACGGAAATCAGCCTGTCGCCGCGTGGCGGTTTGGCGATGCCGTCGGATGCGTCTTTCAACGTGTGGTTGAAGGAATTGGATGATTGACAAAGACTTGTGAATATAGCGGCATGGATTCGGAAAACGATTTGCAGCAATATGTGAAGCAGATATTGGCGGACAATCCGTTCAAGCTCGTGCTGAGCGGGCCGGACGGCATGCGTGAGACGTTGCGCCGTTTGTCGAACGGCTATCAAGCCGAACGGATCGTGAACCGCCAGGCGTTTCAGTCGAATTTGACTGCTGAAGAGACGTATCCATATGTCTTGTCGCGTTTTGAGGAAGGCTACCGCCAGCTGAACGCGTGGAGCGAATCGTATGAATACAATCTCCGTGTCGCGAAACGGGGCAGGGCGATGTTCAGCCGCAAGGCGAACAAGAATGTCGCCGCTACGTCTGAACAGCATAACCGCGTGAAGAACTACATCCTGCCCGAAGGGGAAGTCGTGCCGCCGCTGGTCGATATGGGAATCTTCACGCCAGATGGAAAAGTCGTTCCGTCTCGCTATGATAAGTATAAGCAAATCAACCGCTTTCTTGAGATGATGGACGACACGCTCAGTGGCATCGGCGAAGGCGAGGAACTGCATGTCGTCGATTTCGGTTGTGGCAAATCATATTTGACGTTTATTCTTTATTATTATTTATATAAGGTAAAGAAAATCCATGCGGTCGTGACGGGCGTCGATTTGAAGGCGGACGTCATCGCGGACTGTGACAAGGCGGCAAAAAAATACGGTTATGACGGATTGTCGTTCGTGGTGGGCGATATTGCGGCGTTTCAGCCAGATAGTCGTGTGGATGTTGTCGTGTCGTTGCATGCCTGCGACACGGCGACGGATTACGCCCTGTACAATGCCGTCGCGTGGAACGCAAAGCATATTTTTTCCGTGCCATCCTGCCAGCATGAGTTGAACAAGCAGATGACGAATGGGCGGTTTCCAATTCTGACACGTTACGGCATCATTCAGGAGCGGTTTGCGGCGATGGCGACGGACGCGATTCGCGCGAATCTATTGACGGCCGTTGGATATAAAACGCAAGTTCTTGAATTCGTGGATTTATCGCATACGCCGAAAAATCTGCTGATTCGTGGAAGCAAATGCGATTTGCCGGAAGAGCATCGTCAGACGGCCTTGCAGGAGGCGAAGGCCTTGATGGCGGAATTTGGTTTTGAGCCGACGCTTTTCCGCCTTTTGGGTGAAAAAATGTCTTGAAAAAGCGCAGTGTAAAACAAATGTTTTGACGTTGGCTTGAAATTGTTCAAAAACAGGTCATATTATTTAGTTTGACTAATTAACGCCTTTCCGTGGTTTGCCTGTTCGGGCAAGATGGAATCATCGTCGTGAACGCGACGTGAGGTGCAAAAGGTTAATAAATTAATAGTAACATATATTAAAAGGGTGGCAGTTCGTCGATTATGAAAAAGTTCCTGTTGTTTGTCGGAATCTTGTTTTTGATTGGTCTTGGTGCTTTGATCGCTTATCGCGTCAAGGAAAAATTGATGACGAAAGAGGAGATGAAGGCGAAGAACGTGGCTCCTGTGACGGTGGCGTTAGCTGATGTCGTGAAAGGCGAGTTGGCCGACATCGGCAATTTCACGGGCTCCCTTGAAGCGGACAGCTTGTTCAACATCTCCCCGAAGACGGCTGGCCGTCTTAAGACGTTGAATTTCAACATCGGTGATGAAGTGAAGCTGAACGATGCCGTTGCTGAACTGGACGATGACGAACAGCAGCAGTCCGTGAACGAAGAGTCCGCCGCGTTGGTCGTCTGCGAAGCGCAGGTGAAATCGTCGGAAGCGGGCGTGATGAGCGCGAAGACGAATATCTTGTCCGCTGAATCAAGCGTGAAGTCCGCATTGGCGCAGCAGACGTTGGCCAAAAAGGAGTTGGAGCGCCATGAGCAACTGCGGCGTGACGATTTGAACACGCAGGCGGAATTGGATACGGCGAAGGCGACGTATGAAGTCCGTGTGTCCGAAGTCGATATCGCGCGTTCGAAAGTTGATTTGGCGAAGACGCAACTCGCGATTGCCGAGACGGATGTGGCGATCAAGGAAAGCCAAGTCGTCAAGCAGAAAGCGGCGTTGGAAGCCGCTCGTGCGCGTTTGTCTTATACGAAAATCGCGGCGGCGTGGGAAGGCGGTTCGAAAGTCCGCTACGTGGCCGACCGTTTCGTCGATCCGGGCGCGATGCTGGCGGTGAACACGCCGATCATCAGCGTCGTTGATTTGTCCAAAATGCGCGCCATCGTCTCGACGGTCGAGCAGGATTATGCGCGTCTTCAGAAAGGGCAGTTGGCGAAAGTGTTCGTCGATGCCTATCCGAATGGTGCGCCTGGCTCCAAGGAGAAATATTTTAGCGGTCATATCATCCGCATCGCGCCAAAAATTGACGAAAACGCCCGCCAAGGCCGTGTGGAAGTTGAAATCGAAAATAAAGACGGCCTTCTGAAGCCCGGCATGTTCGTGCGGATCGAAATTGAATTCGACCGCCATAAGGACATCTATCTTGTTCCAAGTGCGTCGGTTGTGCGTCGTAATGATATTCTTGGCGTGTTCTTTTCCGTCGGCGCGGAGCCTGATATGAAGGTCCATTTCGTGCCGGTGATTGAAGGATTCAAGACGGCGGACATCATCGAAGTGAAGCCTGTGAAGGAAGAGGATGAGTCGTATTTCGGTGGCAAAGTCGTGACGATGGGCAACCACCTGCTTCGCGAAGACACGTTGATCCGTCTGCCGCGTCACTGAAAGATTCCGCCTGTTCTGCAATCTCATGTTAATAATGGTTTGGTTTTAGGATAGATAAGCATGTCAGCCATTGCCAGTTTTTCAATAAGACGTCCGATTTTCGTCACCATGATCTCCTTGATTGTCATTATCTTGGGGCTTGTGGCGTTGATGAAACTACCTGTTGATATGATGCCGGACATCACGTTTCCGGCCGTGACGGTTTCCGCGACCTATCAGGACGCCAGCCCTGAAGACGTGGAAGAGCTTGTGACGCGCCCCATCGAAGAGGGCGTCAGTGCCGTTCCAGGCGTGAAGGAGATTCGCTCCAGTTCATCGGAAGGTCGCTCAACCGTCCGTGTTTCCTTTGAATGGGGGACGGACATTGATGCCGCCACAAACGATGTCCGTGACCGTATCGACCGTATTGTGAACGCTTTGCCGGATGATGTCGATCGTCCGCGACTGATGAAGTTCGACGCGGCGTCCGCTCCTGTGGCGTTGCTGGGCTGCGCGTCCGATCTGGATCCTGTGAAGTTGCGTGATTTCATCGAAGACCAAATCGAACCGATTCTGGAACGTGTCGATGGTGTCGGCAACGTCAACATTCTCGGCGGCCGCAAACGCGAAATCCATGTCAATCTCTATCCGGAAAAGATCAAGGCGTTGAAGATTTCGACGAAGACTGTCTTAAATGTCTTGAACAAGCAGAATTTGACAGCTCCTGCTGGAACGATTGATTCCGGAAATTATGAAGTCCTGCTTCGTACGCCTGGCGAATACGAAAGCCTTGACGAAATCCGCGAGACAGTCGTGGATGTGCGAAACGGTTCGACGATTCGCATTAAGGATATCGCGGACGTGGAGGACTCATGGGAGAAAGAGACGACATCCGTCCACATCAACGGCAAAAACGGTATCCGCGTCATGGTGTTCAAGCAGTCGGACCGCAACACCGTGCAAGTCGTTGAGGGAGTTGAAAAAGCGATGAAACGTATCAACGAGGAGTATCCGCAGATCAATATCCAGATTTTGCGTACGAACGCTGAATTCATCAATAACTCCATCCGCAATGTCGGCGATGCGGCGTGGCAGGGCGGTCTGCTGGCGGTCATCGTCATTCTGTTCTTCCTGCGGAACTGGGCGGCGACGTTCGTCATCGGAACATCCATCCCAATTTCCATCATCGCGACGTTCGCATTGATTTATTTCACTGGTTACACGTTGAATATCATGACGTTAGGCGGTCTGGCACTCGGCGTCGGCATGCTGGTTGACAACTCCATCGTCGTGTTGGAGAACATCAACCGAGTACGAGACGAGGAGCATCTTGGAAATCTTGAGGCGGCGGACAAAGGGACGAGCGAAGTGGCGACGCCGATTCTGGCCTCCACGCTGACGACACTGGTCATTTTCCTGCCGATGTTCTTTGTGGAAGGCATGGTCGGCATCATGTTCTCCGAACTCGCGTCCGTCATTTGCTTCTCGTTGCTGAGTAGTTACATGACAGCCATCACACTCGTGCCTATGCTGACGGCACAGTTAGGCGAAGTCTCCCGCCGTCGTATGGAACGTCTTGGCATCAAAGAAGTTAAGCATGGTATAATTTATAACGGAATCGGGCGTTTTCTGGATTCGCTGTCAGTTGCGTACAAGAGCTTTTTGATTCACTGCCTCCACCATTGGCTGAGAGTTTCGTTCATCGTCGTAGCGTTGGTTGTCATCTGCTTTGGACTGTGGCGGCTGATTGGTTCGGAAATCATGCCGGAGACGGATGAAAGCGAAATCCGCGTTCGTGTCGATCTGGATGTCGGAACGCGTGTCGGCATCACGAACGAACTGGCGGCGGAAGTTGAAGCCTTTATCATGGAGAATGTGCCCGAATTTGATAAAATGCAATCGAATATCGGTGGTTCCGTCTGGATGGGATCCGCCGCGCATACGTCATCGATGACCGTTTATCTGGTGAAGCCAAAATTCCGCAAACGGAGCAGTGAAGAAGTCGCGACGGATTTGCGTAAGTTGTTGGCTGGACGCTATCCAGGCGCGAAAATCCGCGTCGATAAATCTCTTGGTTTCTTCAACCGAATGATGGGCGGCGGCGCAGATTCGCGTTTGGAAATCGACATCCGCGGTTATGATATGGAGACGGGTGATGAATTGGCGCGGCAGGCCCAGGAAGTCATGCTCGGCATTCCGGGCGTGACGGATGTCCGTATCTCCCGTGAATCCGGAACGCCTGAACAGCTGTTCGGCATCGACCGTACGAAGGCTTCCACGCTCGGTCTGGACGTCAACACGATCGCCGATTTTCTGGAAACATCAGTGGCGGGCGTTTCCTCCACGAACTATCGTGAAAGCGGCGATGAATACAAAATCGTCGTGAAGATCAAGGATTCGGATCGCCGTCGTCTGGACGAAATCCATGACCTGTTGGTTTCCAACGACAAAGGCGAATTGATCAACTTGCGCAACGTGACCAAGACGCATGCCCACAAAGGGGCAGTCCGCATCGACCGCAAGGACAAGGAGCGTGTTGTGACGCTGTACTGCAACTTCGATAATAAGGATACCAGTATCGGCGAACTCATCAAAGTCGCGCAACCCGAATTGGACAAAATCCTGCGGCCTGAAGGCTTCTCCATCCGACCGTCCGGCAACTGGGATGACCAGGTCAAGACGTTCCGTGACATGTTGATGATGTTCGTGTTGGCTATCGTGTTGGTTTACATGGTCATGGCCTGCCAGTATGAATCGCTGAAAGACCCGTTCGTCGTCATGTTCTCTGTGCCGCTGGCCGCCATCGGCGTTCTCATCATGTTGTTTGTGACGAACACGACCATCAACATGCAGTCGGCCATTGGCTGTATCATGCTAGCCGGCATCGTGGTCAACAATGCCATCATTCTGGTTGACGAAATCAAGCAGTTGCGGCAGGAAAATCTTTCGATTTACAACGCGATTCTGGAGGCGGCGCGCCGCCGTCTGCGTCCCATTCTCATGACGACGCTGACGACGGTTCTCGGTCTGATTCCGATGGCCTTGGCTCTCGGCGAAGGCGGCGAATCGACGGCACCGTTGGCGCGTGCCGTTATCGGCGGCCTCAGTTCCTCCACGTTGGTCACGTTGGTCTTCATTCCGATCGTCTATATGGTGTTTTCCGGCGGTTTGAAGGAATTGAAACAGATTAAGGCGATGGAAAAAGCCCAAAAGCAGAAGTAAATTATGTAGCGACGGCGTCTCGCCGTCGGCGTCATTCGCGCATCCGACGGCGGGAGGCCATCGCTACTACCGCGCCACTTTCTTGAGGTTTTTCCATGAAACTGATTTCGCTTGTCATCCCATGTTATAATGAAGAAAGCGGCCTAGGGCTTCTTTACAAGACTGTCTTGGAAGCCCTGCGGCCGTTGGAAGGAAAGGCGCAGTTGGAATTCCGCTTCGTTGATGATGGCTCACACGACGGGACGCTTGATGCCATCAAGTCGTTGCAGGCGAATGACGAACGCGTCCACTACTGCTCCTTCTCTCGAAATTTCGGAAAAGAGGCGGCGATGTTGGCTGGCATGGAAAGTGCGAAAGGCGACTATGTCGCCGTCATGGATGCTGACTTGCAGGATCCGCCTGAACGGCTGCCGGAAATGTTCGACGCATTGGAAAGCGGCGAATACGACTGTGTTGCGACCTGCCGTTCGCAACGCGACAAGAAAACATTCTGTCTGAATATTTTTGCACGAATGTTCTATTGGCTGATGACGAAAATGACGGATGTCGAACTGAAAGAAGGCGCCCGTGATTTTCGCATGATGAACCGCGCGTATCTGCAATCCGTGCTATCGTTGAAAGAGACCAACCGTTTTTCCAAGGGCATTTTCGTTTGGGTTGGGCATCGTGTCAAATGGCTGTCTTTCGACTTTGAGGAGCGTCAGAGCGGTAAAACCAAATGGTCGTTCTGGAAGTTGCTACGATATGCGATGGAAGGAATTACGTCGTTTTCGACGGTTCCGCTGACCGCGTCTTTCGGCTTAGGCGTGGTGACATGCCTGTTTGCGGCGGTGATGTGCGTCAAGACAATCATCAAGACATTGTTCTTCCACGAACCAGTGCCTGGCTATACGACGATTTTCGTCTGCCTGACGTTTTTCAGCGGCCTGCAATTCATCATGCTCGGCGTGATGGGGCTTTATATTTCCAAAATTTACAAGGAAGTGAAGCGCCGCCCCCCGTATGTGATACAAGAGGAAAAATAACCTTTTTCCTCAAGACGGCAGCACCATGAAGCGGGGCGGGATTTCCTTCGTCATGCCGTAGTAGATGGCGCAAATGATGCAGGGGATCAAAGCTCCGAGAATTTCGCCCGCGACCAATCCGAACATGGTTGGTTTCAACAGCTGGTAGCATTTGGCACCGCCGTATTTGGAGACAAGCGACTTGATGATCCAGCCGATGAGAAAGGCTCCCGCCATACGTCGCTGCGGTTCCGTCGCCCAGACCAGAAATAATACGGGATGGATGGGCCACCATGTGATATGGAGTCGTGCAAATGCGAAAACCAATACCAAGGCGATGCCGATGATGCCCGCCAGCATGGCGGACGGTTCGGGGCGCATCGCCATGATTCGTTGCAGACTCGTGTAGGCCGCTGTCGTTTCAAGCTTGTCCTGCTGCAAAAGCTTCTGGGCGACGGCATTGACGTTGTCGCATGTCATTCGTGGAACGACTTTGCTCGCCCATGTGTCGGCCCATGGCGTACCATATTTATATTGCAGGAAAATGGTCATCGGAATCGCGATGGCCATGCCGACGATCAATGCGACAGTGCACCATGAAATCGATTTGCCGAGCTTCAACTGCTGGTCGTCATTGACTTTCAACGAGCCGGAAATGAACGGCATGAGTGTTTCGCGTGGATCAACGACAAGAACCAAGCTGAACATCAGCAGAATCATCAGTTGCTTTGTCCCAAGCGTTCCCGAACCGAACAATGCCCAGACGACGCCTGACGGCATGAAGAACGGCTGGATGTAGAAGATGCCCGTCTCGCACATGACGCGGGAGATCATGATGTAGAAAAGGAACAGGACGGCGATGTAAAGGATAGCGAGCGGCCATTCGAGGCCGACGGCCAGCATCTGGATGAACAGCAACGGCAACAGGATGAGAAAACATCGGACGCCGTTGACGACATGCGGCTCCACATAGTCGCCGGATTTGAGGCCAATTGCGCGTTTGAAGGCGCTTGCGTAATACCGTCTGCCCAAATAGAGAATGATGATGAACATGCCGAAATACGCACCGAAATTCAGCATGGATTGCAAGTTGAGGCCGAGATAGTATGTGCCGTCGATGGTTTCGGTCAGCGAAATGCCGTAGGCGGCGAAGCAACCGCAGACATAACACCAGATGTAAGGACCGATACTGCAAGATAGTACGACGTCAGACGAGAGAAAATACGCCAGCCCGACGATGGAAAAATAGATGACGGGAGCCAGCAGTCCTGCGCCGTTGCCGCGTTGGAAGGCGGGCACGAGCTTCGCCATCGGCACGAGATTGATGGACGTCTTGCATGGTATCATGTATTCCGGATACCATGAGCAGAGAAAGTTGTTGAAATGAATCAGAAAGACAAACGCCGTCGCAAACCAGAAGAATTTGTTTTTGAAAACGTCTGAAAGATTGGATTTTTCCGTGGGGAGCAGGGCGTTTGTGAATGCGGCGACTGGATACGGAAGATGTTCATGCTGAGCCCATTGTCGATGAAACATAGGCGCGAGTGCGATCATCGACAGCCATACGGTTAGAACTAGCGGAACCCAGAAGAGAAGCGGTCGCGACCATGCGTTCCATGGAACGTCGAAGAGGGTGAATTTCTTATCGACACCGCCGAGCCCTTGAACGAAGCCAATCAGCGATGTGCCTTCGTCCTGCGAGACATCCGCAAGCATGCGTTCAGGGATGATTTCCAAGATGTTATTGGACTTCCAGCCAGGCTCCGTCTTATTAATGTGATGCGGCAGGATGAGGGATGTTGAAAATGTCCGTAGCAATCCCGCGCCCGGCACGCAGCAGGCGGCAAGCGTCATGGCGATAATCAACGCGAGCTCTTTTCCCTTGAAAGCGTGCTTCCTGAGCAACGGATTGACGATAAGGCAGAAGAGAATCAGAAAACCATAGACCGTGATGGGCATGTTGTTGCCGACAAGATAGGTCTGTTGCAGAATCTGGTCGTTGAAATAGCTGCAACCGCAGATGAGAGCGGCGCCCAGAAGACCTAAGATGATGGCTCGTATGGTCATGATTCTGTTGTGGTTATGTTAATGTGGCATCATGGAATGACGGGATAGTTGGCGGGCGTGGGGCCAATGGCGGGATCTGGATCAAGACGGTCGATGAAGCCCCATCGACGGCTGAGCGGCCACCAGACAACGCCTGGCTTGCCGACGAGATTCTTGCGCGGCACGCTGCCCCAGTAGCGGCTGTCTTTGCTGTTTTCAGAGTTGTCGCCGAGCATGACGTAATGTCCTTCCGGAATCTGCATTTCGGCGGAATTGCTTGTGAGATGGATGGCGGGTTCGGGCATGTGGGCATAGCCATGATAAGCGCCCGTTTCGGAATAGATTCGTTCAAATCCTTTGGCGTCGTTAGCGTCCAGCAGACGGAAATCCGCTTCTCCTTTAGGTTTAACGTAAAGCTTTCTATCAACGATCTTTAGTGTGTCTCCCGGCAGGCCGACGAGCCGTTTGACGTAGTAGCGGCCACCGAAACCGCTGCCATCTGGATCTTCGAGATCGTCCGTCGTGAAGACCATGACATCGCCGCGTTTTGGTTCTTTGAACGCAAGGCTGAGGCGATTGACAAACAAATGGTCGCCTGTTTCAAGGAAGCCGCGGATAAGCGTATCGCCCGCCTTCAAATCGAAGAAGCGCGACGTGGAGGGATTGAGATAGAGGCGGATGATGTTCCGTTTGATATCCTCCGGCAGCCCGGGCAGTTCATATGTTTCAGATCCAATTTTCAGCGTCGTGACTGGATGTTCAGCCGTCGAATTGGCGGCAAGTTTCAAAGTGCTCCAGTCGAGTTCGCCCGACTGGCGGACGAAAATTGGATAAGCACCTTGATTGTAGATGATTAGCGGATCGGACTGGCGGAAGGAGAGAGGGCCTTTGCGAGCCTTCTCCTGATAATATTCGTAAATAGACCGTTGGACTTCCGCGACGGAACCGGGCACGCGATAGACGTCCATGCCGATGAGAAACTGCGTTGACGGGAAGAACGGGAGATAGTTCTTTCCGGGCTGCATGGAATCCCAATCGAAACGTCCGTCACTTTTGGCGACGACATCGATGTTCTGTCGCGAGAAGTTCAAGAAAGAGAAGAACTTGCCGATTTTCGTGGAGGGAAGTTCCTCCGCTGGCGTGAAGTGGATGCCGTAGAGGGTGGGTTGCATACTGCCCGTCGGAATCTTGAACGGCTGGATGAAGAGCGAACGGACGCCGAACGCGAGACCGAGAGCGACGACGAGAACTTCCAACTGATCAGAAATTTTGGCACCTTTCTTGGCGGGCGGGAGGCCTGGAATGTCGTTCGAATACTTTTCCAACGTTTTGGAAATCAGTTGGTCGTCATTGGATTTTCGCGCGTTGCGAATATCGTCCAAAATATCCGTAAGACGTTGGACATAGCGTGGTTCCAGAATATCGCGGTCGCGAAGGAGATAGTTGTGGAAGAACTTCTCGATTTGCGCAAGCTGGTATTTGCGCTTTCCCTGCGGCGTGCGGCAGTACTTCTGGACATAGTTTCCGAAGAAGAACCAGAAGACGGCGAGATCGACGATGATTTGGACGTATAATGGCATGATGAATTAAAGCTTAAAGCTAAAAGCTGAAAGTAATAACAAAGAGTTAAGATTTAAGAGATTATGATGTGAGGGATTATAACGTATGTCTTTTAGCTTTAAGCTTTTGGCTTTAAGCTTTAAGCTCTCCGCCTATGGCGGAGTTAGTTCTCGTCGTTGGAGCGGAGGACGGCGACGAACGCCTCTTGCGGGATGTTGACGTTGCCGATTTCCTTCATGCGCTTCTTGCCTTCGCGCTGCTTGTCAAGAAGCTTGCGTTTACGGGTGATATCGCCGCCGTAGCATTTGGCGAGAACGTTCTTGCGGAGCTGACGAACATCTTCGCGGGCGATGATTTTGCCGCCGATGGCGCCTTGGATGGCGATCTTAAACATCTGCGGCGGAATGGCTTCGCTAAGACGTTCGCAAATCATGCGGGCGCGTGCGACGGCGCGGTCCGCATGGCAGATGGAGGCGAAAGCGTCAACGGGTTCGCCGTTGACGAGAATTTCAAGCTTGACGGTCGGAGCGGTTTCATAGCCGTCTGGATCGTAATCCATTGAACCATAACCGCGTGTGCACGTCTTCAGTTTGTCGTAGAAATCAAGAACGATTTCGTGGAGCGGCATACGCGCGGTGATCATGACATGCAGTTTATCGACCGTTTCCGTGCGGAGGCAGACGCCGCGTTTGTCCAACACGAGATTCATGATATTGCCCATGTAAGTCGCAGGAGAGATGATTTGTGCTTTGATCATTGGCTCTTCCACATGGTCGATCGTGCTCGGGTCGGGCATGTAGAGCGGATTGTCTATCTCCTTCATGGTACCGTTCTTAAGGAAGACATGGTAGATGACGGATGGATAGGTGAGAATCAAATCCATATTGTATTCGCGCGTGAGGCGCTCTTGGACGACGTCCATGTGGAGCAGGCCAAGAAAGCCGCAGCGGAAACCCGCGCCGAGAGCGATGGAGCTTTCTGGCTGGGCGACGAAGGCGCTGTCGTTGAGACGCAGTTTGGCGATATTGAATTTCAGCGCCTCATAATCCGCTGTATCAATGGGATAGACGCCTGAGAAGACCATGGGGCTAATCTTCTGGAAGCCTGGCAGCGGTTCGTCTGCAGGATTGATGACATGCGTGATGGTATCGCCGACGGATATATCCGTTGGCGTCTTGATGGCCGTGATGACGTAGCCGACTTCGCCCGCGCTGAGCGAATCGGACGGCTTCATGCCCGGCGAGAAGAAGCCGACTTCCTTAACATCTGTGTCCAAAGAAGATGCGAAGAATTTGATATGGTCGCCTGGCTTGATGGAGCCGTTGACGATTCGGACATAGGTGACGACGCCACGATAGACGTCATAGACGGAATCGAAAATCAACGCCTGCAGGCGGTCTGATGTAGGCTGCGGCGGCGGAACGCGCTGGATGACCGCTTCCAACAGTTCGCGAACGCCAACGCCCGTCTTTGCAGAGACTTGGAGAACTTCCTCCGACGGAATGGCGAGCAGTTCTTCGAATTGCTCCATGCACATCGGAATGTTGGCGGCGGGCAAATCGACTTTGTTGATGACGGGAACGATGGCGAGTTCCTGCTTGATGGCGAGATTCACGTTGGCCATCGTCTGGGCCTGGACGCCTTGTGCGGCATCGACCAGCAGGATGGCTCCTTCGCAGGCCGCGAGCGAACGGCTGACTTCATAACTGAAATCGACATGTCCGGGCGTGTCAATCAAATTGAATTCATAGACTTCGCCGTTGTCGGCGTCATAACGCATGCGGACTGGATGCGATTTGATGGTGATGCCGCGCTCTTGTTCAAGATCCATGGCGTCGAGAATCTGGTCATGGAAAGTGCGTTCTTCAATGGTTTTCGTATGAAGGAGGAAACGGTCGGCCAAGGTTGATTTGCCATGGTCAACGTGCGCGACGATGCAGAAGTTGCGGATATGTGCGAGATCAGTCATTAGTGTTTGCCTATTTTATGGAGGGCGATAAGCCCTCCAGCCTGATAGAGGAGATTGGGGAGCCAGACGATGAGCTCCGGATGGAACTGCGGTTTCTTTTCAAGCATGCCCGCCAGAAGCAGGAATACATAGAAGCCGAGCGCGAGAATGACGCAAATCAGCAGTCCGACGGACAATTCGGAGCGTTTCCCCCTGATGCCGAACGGAATGCCGAGCAAAAGAAATGCGAATGGCGAAAGCGAAAGGGAGAGGCGGTGATGAAGGTTCATCATGAGCGGCGTGACGTCTTCTCCCGCGTCCTGCATGAGGCGCATCCGCCCGAAAAGCATTTTCAAATCCATGAATTTCGGTTTTCTCGTGACATTTTTCTTGCCTTGGGAGGAACCGTAATCAATTGGAAGCGTGATGGTTTCAGCGGACAGATGGCGTTTGGCAACGGCGTATCCGTTGCCGAATGCGATATCGGAGATGATCGCGTCATGAAGCTCCAGATTGATAAGAAGCGACTGCGGATCAAGATGGATTCGGCCTCGTTTGGCGGATATGTCCTGCAGGTTGCCTTCACCATTCTGAAGTTGGATATGGATGTATTCCAAATCGTCACCATCGCGCCTTTGGACGCGGATGCTGCATTTGTTCGAAAGTTTCGTGAACACACCGGGCTCGAGCAAGGAGAAGGGGGCGCTGGACAGCGCGGACCAACGCAATGTATCCGCTTCGTAACGGCATACTGGCGAGATGATTAGGGAGATTGCAAGGCAAAGGATCGAGCACACCGTGCAAATGGCTAATCCGGGGGCGATGATCTGCCATAGGTTGATGCCGCTGGCCTTGAGAGCGACGATTTCATTGTCGGATGACATTCGGCCGAAGATGAGAACGGTCGCGACAAGAATGGACAACGGAAGTGTGAACCGCAGCATGTCCGGAATCATCAGCAGGAGGAAACGGACGAGAAGCGATGGCGCAACGCCTTTGGAAAGAAGATCAAACGCACGGAAGAAATGGCCTGACAACATGACAAACGTCAGCACTCCCAAAGCTATGGAAGTGCTGACGATGATATTCTTCGTGATATGCAGGGTGATTGTCTTCAATGGTTGGAAACATGACGCAGGGGCTTGTCGCCCCTGCGTTTTTCTTCTTGTATGTCACGTCAGGCGAGATTAGAACGTATAACCGATATTGAAATGGAGACGGCCGGAACGGTGGTCGAGATGGTCGTATCCAGTCCGGATGGGATAACCGTAGTACAGGTTGAGCGGGATGACTTTGAACTGGATGCCGACACCGATGGAGATGTTGAGGTCATCCGCGTCGAAATCGAAGGTGTCCCACCAGACGTTGCCGATGTCGATGAACGTGGAAACGTACATGAAATCTTTGACAGGCTTCAGCAGTTCGGCCGTACCGCAGAGGATGGTGTTGCCGCCGAGAGGATCGTCGAAGGCGTCAACTGGCGCGACGTCGCGGCGTTTGAAACCGCGCATGGTTCCGATTCCGCCTGCGAAGTAGCGGTCGAAGATGGCGACTTTGTCGCTGGTTGCGCTACCGAAGTTGAAACCGGTCTTGAGGACGAGATCGCTGAAGGCGGGCATGTAATTGGCGGCGGAAAGTTCGATCTTTCCGTAGCTTTCATAGCTGCCGAGCGCTTCGGTGACATATTCCGTCTGCAAGGAGATGAGGGAGCCTCTGCTTGGGAAGCGGTAGGCGTTGCGGGTGTCGCGGGAAACACGCCAGATCAGGCGGTTCGCCCAGGCGGAGCCTTTGTCGTCGAAGATGTTATGGCCACGGACAGTGCCGGAATTCTGATACCAGCGTTCGAGCCAATCATCGTCCAGCATGGCGAAGTCGTCTTCATCATTGTCAAGATGGCTGATGCGGACGTATTCGATGCGGACACCGACGCCCATGCGCCAATATTCCTGATGTTCCGTGAAGGGGACGACGAAGGAGATCGGCCATGAAAGCATGGTGCCGGCGCCGACGGAGCGCTGATCATAGGCGTCTTCGAAACGGTTGTTAAGGAACAGTTCGGTATGGAGCTCGAGTCTCTTGTCGAGGAACCAAGGCTCCGTGAGGGAGATGCTGGCGCTGGAAACCTGTGAACCGACCTGCAGGCGTGAGCGGAAGCGCTGTCCCGCGCCTTTCGGCGGCCATTCAAGATTCAGCAGTTTGGAAATGTCAAAGTTCGCTTCACTGAATTCCAGGAAGCCGATGGCGGAATCTTCAGTCGAGAAGCCTGCGCCGACGGAGAGGTTGCCCGTGGGTTTTTCTTCGACTTCAATGCGGAGGTCGCGGAGATCGGGGGTGTCCGTGACGGCGGGAACGATGTCAACGCGGGAGAAGTAGCCCAAATTCATGAGGCGGTTTTTGGAGGCGCGGATTTTGGAGTTGTCGCCAAGGTCTTCGGAGAAGATCGCCATTTCGCGGCGGATCACCTTGTCCTGCGTGTATTCATTACCAGTGATGATGAGGTCGCGGATCTTGGAGACATTGCCTTCCGTGACGCGGTATTCGATATCGACCAAATGCGCATCCGCATCAATCTTATGGGTGGGATAGAGGCGGAGATCAAGATAGCCTTTTTCCTCATAGACATATTTCATGATGTCCGTGTCGGACGCTTCGAGAGCGGCGTTGTAGTAGTCGCCGACCTTGAGGCTCGTCATGGAGAGGAGCTTTTCGGGCGTGAAGGTGTTCGCTCCCGTCATGGTGATGGATTTCACCTTGTAGGGGAGGCCTTCCTGCACTTTGTAGGTGAGGGCGACCCACTTGCCGTCTTCCAGCTTGTCTTCGAGAATGTCGGTGACTTGGAAATCCAGATAACCTTTGTTCTGGTAGAGCTTCTGGAGGGCTTCCTTGTCGAGATCATGCTGATATTCATTGTAGTAATTGCCGAAGCGGAAGATATAGCGCCACCATTGGCGTTTGGTGATGATGGCGGATTTCAGTTCGCTTTCCGTGAAAACCGTGTTGCCGATGAAATTGACGCCTTTCAATTTGCAGCGGGGCTTCTCCTTGATGGTGAAGACAACGTTCACGCCCGTGCCCGTGGCGTTCCTTTCCTCCGCCGTGGTCACTTCCGTGCCATAATAGCCTGCGTTCTGGTATTTTTCCAGAATCGCCTTGCGAGATTCGGCGAGCTTCCGCTCGTTAAGCGTCTTGTTGATTTCCAGCGTGAGGAGCTTGGTGAGCTTCTTCGTCTTGTAGATGGAGTTGCCCGTGATGGTGATGTTGGTGACGACGGGTTTCGGCTTGACGATGAAATTGATGCCGACGCGGCCGCCGCCAAGCGATACGCGTTCGACTTTGACGTCGTCAAACGAGCCGGACTGCATCAGGACTTTGATGTCGTCCGCCAGAACTTTGTCGCTCAATTCCTGTCCAGCGGCGGTGCGGATAAGATGGTACACGCGATCCGCCAATGACTCCTGTATATAATTGGAATCCTGTGAATCCGCGACGACGGCGATTTTTTCGATTTTTTCTGCGAAAGCGCAGACTGCGCACAGGACGAGCAGGCCGAAAAGCATGCGGAAGCTGGTGCGCGATTGTTTCATGTGTTTCATAAGGTTCTCCGAATGGAAAGGACACGTGATTTATAAAATGATGGACGCACTGCATGAATGCAGGCAAAATGACTCATTCATAACTTAACAGAATCTTGGCGATATGCAAGTCATGAGATGGCGGCGGGGGACTTTCTTTGGACGTTTTTTAGGCAAAAAAAACGGGCGGTGCGAAAGGCACCGTCCGTTGAAAGGAAGCAGAAAGGCGAATTAACGCTTGGAGAACTGGAAGCGTTTGCGGGCGCCGGGACGACCGGGCTTCTTACGTTCCTTCTCTCTGGAGTCACGGGTCACCATGCCGGCGGCCTTGAGGGTGGGGCGAAGTTCTGCATTGTAGAGCATGAGGGCGCGGGTGATGCCGTGGCGAAGAGCACCGGCCTGACCGATGTTGCCGCCGCCCGTGATATTGGCGATGACGTCGAAGTCAGCCTGTTTGCCGGTGATGACGAGAGGCTGAACTGCGAATCCGCGCATGGCTTCGGTGGGGAAATAATCTTCAAAAGCGCGTTTGTTGACGGTGACTTTACCAGTCCCCGGAATGAGACGGACACGCGCGCTGGCGGTCTTGCGTCTGCCGACTGCAATGTAAACTTCGTTGGGTTCGGACATGCTTGTTCCTTTTGGCTCCTAACTATATATATTATTGATTATTACGCAAATTTGATCTCAAGCGGCTCGGCCTTCTGCGCCGCATGCGGATGCTCCGCTCCGGCATAGACTTTGAGCTTCTTGAACTGTTCACGGCCGAGGCGGCCTTTCGGCATCATGCCCCAAACGGCGTCCAGAATCATGCGTTCAGGATGCTTCTTGCGGATGACGTCCGCCGTCTGCTCACGCAGACCGCCCATGTAGCCAGAGTAGTCCTGATAGATCTTTCTGGTGTTCTTACGACCGGTCAGCACGACCTTTTCCGCATTGATGACGATGACAAAGTCACCGGTATCCAGATGCGGGGTGTAGATGGCCTTGTTGCGGCCACGGAGGATGTTCGCGATTTGAACGGCAAGACGGCCGAGAACCTGGCCTTCGGCATTGACAACGTGCCACTTGCGTTCAATTTCATTGACTTTCGGAAGATAGGTCTTCTGTTCCATGAATGTTACCTGAGGTTATATGTGAATGTGTTTTGAAATTATGATGAACTGTTAATTTACTCCATAATCTTGTGATTTCAAGAAAGGACGCCTATTTTTTGATGTTTGCGGCGAAAGCATCGGCCATGGCGATGGCCGATGCCACGTCATCGACATGCATGAGGAGCGGCCAGCGGTGGGCGAAGGGGAGGGTGTTGGACAGGATGTCGCGTTCCGCTGAATATGCGGAAGTAACTGATGGGACGGTGATTGTGCGACTTGTTTCGCCGATGCGAATGACGAGTGAGGCATCGCGTGAAGCCATGTCGAGCGACGCTTCCGCCTGGCCGTTGGGGCCGGACACGGCAACGTCGATGCGATGGCCGTCAACCGTTGAAAGGACGTCGGGGGAAGCGTTGGGAAGAAGCCATCGTGCCAAATCGGCGCAGAGAACGGCGGAAGCGGCGGCTGGAACATGGATTTGGACGGTATCAATTACTCCAAGACAGCCAGATACAGTTACTTCCCGCAGTCGTGCGAATGCGGGAATGAGGCGGTAGGCGTTGAGAATAACGACGGGAAGCTTGCGGCGTTTGCAAGTCTCTGCCAGACGCGTAACTTCCTCTTGTGAAATGGCTTCCAATGAAGCAATCGTGAACGGATGTTTGGCGCGGATGAGCCGCGGAAGCCAAGCGTCGCGGTCTTGTCTGTCTGGAAGATTCAGAACGGGAACGGCGTCTTCCGATGGAAAATCTGCGTCCGGTCTTGTGATGTCTATGAGGGTGATGGATGGCATGTCTTTTGTTTCTAAAGAGATATGATGTCCAAGGAAGATTTTTTGAGGAGCGGTCTGCTTGCGGCGATACAGATGTTGCGGTTGGTTCCGACGGAATCGCGAAGGCGTTCAGCGGCCTGTTTGACGTCTTGCAAACTGAGTTGCAGGAGCTGTTGGCGGTGTTGCAGACGCAAGTCATAGCTGTAGCCTGTGAGTTCGGTGAACAGGAGCGTGTCGCAACGCCTTGCTGGACGTGGCGGCGCTTCCTTGAGCTGAGTGATGATGGCGCCTTCCAATTCACGATCCGTCCAGATGTGGTCGGTTTGGTCAATCGCCGTCATGATGTCCATGGTCTCCAATGGATTTGGATCGCGTGCCGAACCGATGTACCATAAGCCTTCAAACGGGAAGTAGCGGCATGATGCGCCGTAAGCGCCGCGTTGAATGCGAATCTGTTCCCATACGGGGCCATTGCCGAGCAGTTCCGCATAGACGCAAAGCGGTGCGCAATCGGAAGATGCGAATTTGGGAGCACGATGGTAGAGCGCTGTCGCGCCGACGTCGCAGGAGAGCGGATAGGCTTCAATCCGTCCGTTTTGAGGGAATGACCATCCATGTGGAAGCTCGAACGGCGGCGGTTGTTGCAACGACGGCTTTTGCCAACGCTCCAACAGCGCAGCACGGCCTGCGGCGGGGCCGACATGCGCGATGGCGAGCGGTGTCGCGGTGGCCAATTTGGCCATCATTGCTTCAAAACGTTCCAAAAGCGGCGTCAGTTTTGACGGCGTCATGGAAGCCGCATGGCGGCATGCCAAATAATGTGTAAGTCCTTGCCAATGTTCGACACAGGTCGCCTGTGTGGTCAGTCCCGCTCCTGTACGCATACGGGTGAAGAGGTGGGCGTCTTCCTGAACGGAGAGCCTGTATTTGCTGTTGCGCTGGCGAAGCAACTCCATGATGCGTTTGCGTTCGGTGAAGACCGTGCGTGTCAGCCGTTCGTCCAGATATTCAAGAGCTTGCGGCCATGTTTCGGCCAAGGCGCTGAAGCGACAGGACAGGATGCCGTGCAAAAGGCCGCCTGCGGCGATGTCGCTTTCAAGCGAATAGTCGATTTCCATGTCGGCCCCGACGGCCGCCAGCAGATCGTCGAAGGTGGCGTAGTCGTGGTTGGCTGTTCCGACATGGTTGAGCATGGAGATGAAGAACGGCAAGATGTCCAGTTCGTCTTGGCTGAAAATCTCCAAAGGAAAGGCGATTTTCAGATAGTGGAGGCCGTTTGTGCGGACGTCTTCCGATAGGACGGGCGGTTGCCCTTCAGAGGTAAGCCGTTCTGGATGAAACTCTAGCGGATAAGGCGATATGTCTTTTCGCGACAAGGCGGGGAGGGCGGCGAGAGCCTGCGGCGTGTCTGGCGTCGTCTGCCGTATGAGAAGTTGCTTCTGCTGTTCGGCGATGGTTTTCAATTGCTCTTTCGACATGCTCGCCTTGAGAGCGCGAAGGCGTTGTTCCTTTGCCTTGACATTGCGCGAGCCTAACGTGAAGTCAGGGATGTATTGAAGATCGACGGAGCGTTTGTTGTCGATGATGTTTTTACGGACGAAATCCGTGAGAATGTCGGGCTGTTTGTGAAGCAACGTTTCCAGATCGTCCAGTGATTTGGCGCAGTCGAGCGTGACGAGCGGATTGTCGTCATGCAGCCAACCGTCGAAGACATCGTCGATGAGATTGTAGAGGAATGCGCCATCGATTTCGAGTTTTTCGATTTTCAACTGGCGGAAGGCGGTGTCGAGCTGAAGAGTTGTTGGTCCTTCAGCCGCAAAGTGTTGCAATGTGTCCATGACGCGAGTGCGCAGTTCGGGAATGTCTTCCTGCTTGAGGCCCGTCGCGCCGACCGTGAAGACGACTTGCGGCGTTTCGGTGTCGAAGCCTGAATTCGAATAGAGGTCGTCGGCGATTCCGGATTCGAGAATCGCTTTTTTCAACGGTGCGCCTTCATTGTCGAAGAGAATGGAATCGAGAAGATCCGCAAGCAGCCTTGTCTGGATTGAGGCGTGCGCATCGACGAGCCATGCTTTGGCCCATGCCGTTTGTTCTTCTGCTGGGAGATCCGGCTGCGCCACGGTTGGAATGGTGGCGTTTTTCGGGCTTCGCCATGTATGTGAACGTGGCTTGGGAGGCTGGGGATCGGCTGTAGCGGTTGTGTCCAAATCAGCCAGATGGCGTTCGATGAAATCAAGCTTCCGCTTGGTGGGGATGTTTCCGTAGAGGAGAATCTTGGCGTTTGACGGGACGTAATGGCCGCGATAGTATGCGAGAAAGTCTTCATACGAAAGACGGACAATTTGCTCCGGATCGCCGCCTGAATTATTCGAAATCGGAAATTCCGGCAGAAGTTTTTTCAGCAGTTCGTTTTCGATGACGGAATCCAGTTCGGCCATGGTGGCGTTCATTTCATTGAGGACGATTCCGTTTTCGATCAATTTTGAACTAATGCGCGCGGATTGGAAGGCGAGATGCCAGCCTTCCTGGCGGAAGACTTCCGGCTTGAGTGTCGGATGGAAGACGCAGTCCCAATAGACTTCGAAGATGTTGAAAAAATCCGTTGGATTGACTGACGCGAACGGGAAGACCGTGTGGTCGTTGTAAGTGAAGGCGTTGAGGATGGTCGCCATGCTGGTGCGTTCGAGTTCGGAGAACGGCGACTTCACGGGAAAGTGGAGCGATCCTTCGCAGACGCAATGCTCGATGATATGCTGGACGCCCGAACTGTCCTGCGGAATGGTGAGAAACGACGTCGCGCAGAGATTTTCCGTGTCGTCGCATTCGAGGCTGAGCACTTCCATGCCACATGGATGGCGGAATCTCTTGGCCGTGATGCCAAGTTGCGTGATTTCCGTTGTTGAGAAGAGGGTGAACATGGAGGCAATAGTTTTTAAGACAAAACAAGCCGGCAACGGGAAATGCTGCCGGCTTTTTCATTCGCCGCCTGAACGGTCATTCAGGCTGGTATCGATTAGTTTTCAGCTTTCGGAGCTTCTGCTTCGGCCTTGGGGGCTTCTTCAGCCTTCGGGGCTTCTTCAGCAGCGGCGGGAGCTTCTTTGCGGGCTTTGACGGTCGCATCGTTTTCAACGAATTCGATGAGGCACATTTCAGCGGCGTCACCGATACGCGGACCAAGCTTCATGATGCGGGTATAGCCGCCGGGGCGTTCTTTGAATCCGGGGGCGATGACGTCGAACAGTGTGCGGACTTTGTCCACCTGATGCAGGGTGGCGATGGCCAGCTTGCGGGTATGGAGGGTGCCGATCTTGCCGAAGGTCACCATTTTTTCAGCAACGCGGCGGATTTCCTTGGCCTTGACAAGCGTGGTTTTGATACGACCATGCTCGATCAAGCTGCAGACTGCATTGGCCAGCAATGACTTGCGGTGACCGGACGTGCGGCCGATTTTAAAAGTGTGCTTACGATGTCTCATCTAGGTCAATCCTCTTTGTTCGAAACTTGCTCAGCCGCGATACGGCGAGTCACTTCATTTTTGATATCATCCGTCAAGGTCATGCCGATGCCGAGGTTGATGTCCTGCAGCTTCTGCTTGATTTCCTGAACGGTTTTCTTGCCGCAGTTCCGATGTTTGAGCAGTTCGGATTCGGGCTTTTCAACGAGTTCGAAGATATGCTTGATCTGCAAGGCTTCGAGAACGTTGACGGCACGAACGGAGAACTCGAGGGTATCGACTCCTTGGCACAGCTTTTGAATCTTATCAAGGCTTTCCTCATCAAATTCGGGGATATCCGCGGGGGCGTTGCCGAGGCCGGATTCCTTGGCGTCGCCGACGAAGACGGCGAGATGGTCCGTCAGGATGCGCGCGGCCTTTTTGACGGCGTCGCGCGGATCGATACGGCCGTCTGCCCAGACCGTCAGTTCAAGGCGGTCATAGTCGGTGTTGGAACCGACGCGGCAGGCCTGGACGTCGTATGAAACGCGTTCGATGGGGGAGAAGAGGCAGTCCACAGGGATGGTTCCGATGGGCTGGTCGTCTCGTTTATTCATTTCGGACGGGCGGTAGCCTTTGCCGCGATCCAGTTCGAGATGCATTTCGAACTGGCGGTCCGTATCCAATGTGCAGATGATCTGGTCTTTGTTCAGGACGGTGACGATACCGTCTTCACGGATGTTGGCGCCTGTGACTGGACCGGCTTTGTCGGCGTAGAGTTCCACGGTGTGGGGCGTCTCGCCGTCGCACGTGAATTTCAGTTTCTTGATGTTGAGGATGATGTCCATGACATCTTCGAGAACATCCGGAATGGAGCTGAATTCGTGGGCGACTTTAGGGATGAGGATGCTGGAGACAGCGACCCCTTCCATGGACGAGAGCAGGACTCGGCGAAGTGCGTTACCGATGGTGTTGCCGAATCCGTGCGCCCAAGGTTCCGTGGTGAATGTGGCTTTCAGCGGCACGCCGAATTCATTCACATCGCTAATTTCAACATCGACTTTTTGGGGGAGCTCGAATCCTTCAATGCCTGGCATGTTGTTCTCCTTCGTATAAAACGTTGCAGATGTCCGCGATTTGAATCACTTGATCCAAAAGATGATGCGGACGGGGGGAAAGACGAAAACGGGACAGTGGTCTGTCAGACGCGGCGTCTTTTCGGCGGTCTGCAGCCGTTGTGCGGCAGGGGCGTGACATCGCGAAGCACGGTGATTTCGAGGCCGGCGGCGGCGATGCCGCGGACGGCGGATTCACGGCCAGCGCCCGGGCCTTTGACTTCGATCTCGACTTCCTTGAGACCGTAGGTGGCCATGGCTTTCTTCGCGGCGTCGGTAGCGATCAGCTGCGCGACGTAGGCGGTGGATTTACGGGAACCCTTGTAACCGAGCTTGCCGCCGGTTGACCATGACAGGATGTTGCCCTGCATGTCGGAGATGGCGACACGGGTGTTATTGAATGTGGAATCGACGTGGACGATGCCCTGGAGGACTTGTCTGCCGCCTTTGGCCTTGCGTTTCACTTCGGCCGGCGCCGCCGCTGTCGTTTCGGGAGTGGTGGTGACTTGCTCTTCTGCCATAATTACATTAATCCTATTGTAAATGATAATTTGTTACTTGGCGTTGGCCTGCTTACGTTCGGTCCTGTCGCGGATGGCGCCGACCGTCTTCTTGCCGCCCTTGCGGGTACGGGCGTTGGTCTTGGTGCGCTGCCCGTGCACGGGGAGGTTTTTGCGGTGGCGTGTGCCACGATAGGAGTTGATGGCCATGAGGCGGCGGATGTTCTGGGCCACCTGGCGTCTGAGGTCACCTTCCACGGTGTAGTGTTCTTGGAGGATTTGCAGAATAGCGGTGATATTTGCCTCGGTGAGGTCACCCGCTTTCGTTGACGGATCGATGCTGGCCATACGGCAGATTTCATCCGCGATATGGGGGCCGATGCCGTAGATGTAGCGCAGGGAGATGTTGATGTGCTTGTTGTTTGGGATGTCGATACCTAGAATACGTGGCATGTCCGTGTCCTGTGTTGTCTATGGTTAATGTTTTGATTCGCTGTGGTTAGCCTTGCCTCTGCTTGTGCTTGGGGTTTGTGCAGATGACACGAACAACGCCTGCGCGCCGTATAATGCGGCAGTTGTTGCAAATACGTTTTACGGATGCCCTTACCTTCATGACCTGATCCTTTTCTGATTGGTTTCCCATGTCGCCATGGGTGCGGAGGAATGCGTTTTTTATGTTAATGATTTATATGCAAAATAAAAATATACCACCATATTTGGAAAAATCCAATTATGGGCAGGAAAAAAACGCCGGACGGCGTGCCGTCCGGATGTTTTTTGCCGATTTTGCTTTCGCAAAAGGGGTGGATTAGCGTTTCCGATAGGAAATGCGTCCTTTCGTGAGGTCGTAGGGGGAGAGCTCCACGGAGACTTGGTCTCCGGGGAGGATGCGGATGAAATGCATGCGCATTTTTCCAGAGATATGCGCGATGACTTCATGGCCGTTCTCCAATGTGACGACGAACTGTGTGTTGGGGAGCAGTTCTTTGACGACGCCCTCCACTTTTATGCAATCTGACGATTTGGGCATGTTAGCACCTCCGGCTCTTTCTGGGTTATCAATATCTGATGTTCAAAATGGGCCGACAGTGAACCGTCCGCCGTACGGACAGTCCAGCCGTCCTCCTTGTCTATGGTAATACGCCAAGTGCCGACGTTGACCATCGGCTCGATGGCGAGGATCATGCCTGGCTTGAGTTCGGGCGAGAAGCCCGGCAGCCTGTAGTTCGGCACTTGGGGATCTTCGTGCATCTTCCTGCCGCAACCATGTCCGACCATGTCCCGCACGACGGAGAAACCAGCCTCCTTGACGACCTTCTCGACGGCCGCGCCGATGTCGCATACGCGGTTGCCCGGCACGGCGGCGGCGATGCCCGCGTCCAGAGAACGACGGGTCGCATCGAGAAGCTTGTCCTTCAGGGGGGTGGAGACGCCGCCTGCCACGACGGAGCGCGCATTGTCGCCCGTGAAGCCGCCGACGGACACGCCGACGTCCAGGGAGACGATGTCGCCCGGATTGATGACTTTGTCCGCCCGGCCGATGCCGTGGACGACGACTTCGTTGACGGAGCAGCAAATCTGGGCCGGGTAGCCGTGGTAGTTCAGAAAGGCGCTTTTGCCGCCGGTCTCTTTGATGAATTCAGCGGCGAGTCTGTCCAAATCCAGCGTGGACATACCGGGGGTGACGGCTTCGCACAGACGTTGCAGGACGTATGCCGAAGCCTGCGCGGCAACGCGTACGCCCTCCAGATCCGATCCTTTGTAGATGTTGATTTTCATGCCCGATTTCGCAAGACGCCTTTTGTTTTCCCTTTATTTTTTCAAGGCATCCATCAGACGGGCGAAATTGACTTCGGGGGTGTCGTTCGTGGATGTCGTGCGAACCAGATTGCCTTCGGCTTCGTAGAAGTCGATGAGCGGGGCGGTCTGTTTGGCATAGACGTCAAGGCGGTTGAGGGCGGCTTCGCGGGTATCGTCCGTCCGCTGATAGAGTTTGGCTCCGCAACGGTCGCAGATGCCTTCCTTCTTGGGCGGCATGGCGATGATGTTGAAGATGGCGCCGCAGGCCTTGTTGCTGCACATGCGGCGGGAGGTCAGGCGGGTGATCAGCATTTCGTTGTCGGCCTCGATGAGAACGACGGCGGCCATGCGATGATTCGTGCGCTGCAGGATGCCTTTGAGGGCTTCCGCCTGCGGAACGGTGCGGGGGAATCCGTCCAGAAGGCAGCCATTGGCGACGATGTCGTCTTTCTTCAGTCTGTTTTCAACCATTTCGGCGACGATGTCGTCCGAAACGAGGCCACCGGCCGCGATGATGCCTTTGACCTTGTTGCCGAGGTCAGTTCCTGCAGCCATCTCCTGACGGAGGATGTCGCCTGTCGAAACATGGACGGCTTTGGTTTTTTCGCAGAACATTTCGCCTACGGTGCCTTTGCCGGCTCCCGGCGGGCCGATGAAAACATAGATGTCAGCCATGGTTATGCCTTTTGATGTTATTTTATGTATTAGGGGTGATTGTTGATGCGGTGCCGTTTAACGGGCATGGTTCACTTTTTGTTTTTTTCCGTTTCGCTGGCGCGGGAAATGATGACTTTCCCTTCGGCGACTTCAAGCAGGGCGATGTCGAGGTTGGACTGTTCGTCGTTCGGGGGGAGCGGGACAAGCCGCTTCGCGCCTTTCGCCAATTGCGCCGCGCGTGCGGAAACGCCATTGATGAAGAGACGGACGTCATCGACTTTTTCGCGTGCTCTGGCCAGATATTCCTCGTTCATTCAAAACCTCCTATGGTGAAGATGATGCATGGTCTTCCGTGAAGACGCTTTTTTTTGTAAACTTATAATATAAATCCTGTGCGGAACTTGTCAAATTTTTGCATCTTCATGCTTGTATTTGCAGGATGATATCATGTCGGCTTGGGGACGGCGGGGGAAACGATGAAAGCGTCGGGCGGTGATTTGTGATTCTTTATATATATGGTATAGTATATTGATGTCAAGGGGAGGTTGACGACATGACAATGGACCTTCAAGAATGAAAAAGACGCTTCTGCTGTTTGCGATATTGACGCTGTCCGGATTGGTTTTCGGGCAGGGGCTGGCTCCCGTGTGGTTTGAGCAGATCAAAGGGCCATGTTCTGTTTCGCGAGAGGATTTCGCGCGTCTCGCGAAGGAGTTGCACATGGGGCTGAAGAAGGGCATGAAGCCGAAGGCGTTGGCCGCATTGGCTCCGGAAGATGCTACGCCGCGCATTGTTTTTCTGACGATTGGCGAAGATAAATGGCCTTGCCGGACATATATCGGCACGGGATATTCGTTGCGCGACGCTCTTGAAAAAGCCGCCGATTATCTTTACCGCGCGGAGAAATCGCGTATCGAAGACTTGCATAACCAGTTGAAATCGATGCTTGAACAGGCTCGAACCGAAGGCGGGGAGAACGCCGTCGGAAAGAATTGGCGCGTCGTCGTGACGGACAAGAACAAGAAAGACATGAAAACGGAGGGGACGACCGTCAGCCAAGACTGGATTGAGCGTGACAAAGATCCGGGAGCGTGGAATTGGCTGAAATTGGAGATTGTCCAATTTACTCGCAAGGCGGACGGCTTCCAGATGGAGGAGACGCGGATGGCGTTGGGAAGTGTGGTCGGACTCGCTTTTGATGTGCGGGCTGGCTTCGCCTTCACGCCGTCGCAGTTGACGGGACGGTGTCTTTTGACGGAGGAACGCAGCCTTTCTGCGCGGCAAGTCGGTGATTTCCTTGCGGATACGCTGAATCTGCTTCTGTTGAAGAATTGGATGGAGCTGTGCTCCATGAAAACACCGCAGACGGTGTCGCTTTTTGAGTTGGACAGCTATTTCACGGATGGCGAGACGGTGACGCCGTTGTATCGCGGCCATCCTTATCCGACGTTGCCGTCGGCGGACGGATGTCTGCAGGCGGCCGTTGAATGCGGAAAAGCCGTGCTGTCTTGTCTGGATGCGAAGAACGGCGGGTTGAAAGCGCCGTTCCCCGACTGGTTTGCGGATGATGACAAAGGCCGTGAAGATTTGGGCAGTCAATGCGAATTGGTTTTGGCCTACTGCCGTTTGGCGGCGGATACTGGCGATAAGCAGTGGTTGGAAGCGGCGAAACTGGCGTTCAAGCCTGTCGTCGCGGGAGCTGTCCGTTACGGGGCGGGGCGGCAAAGTCTGACGATTGTGGAGGACGAAGAGCTTCCGGAAGGTTCGCTTGCGGTGCCGCGCAAGATCAGCCATTTGCGGACGAACGCCCTGGCGGCGTTGGCGATGGATGAAATGGCCGTGGCCATGGGCGATGCGGCTGACAAAGTGTTTCTGAACGACTTGCGGCTGCTGACGGATCATGTCGCTCGGCAGGCTCAGCCGCTTGGCGGCTTTCTGCAACAGCGCATTATTCCGTCTGAGGAAGTGAAGCTGGCCAGTCTGGCGGATCCGACGTCGCGACTGGAAGCTGAAGCGTTGGCGACGTTGGCGGTTTATCGTGGCGCGCGGCGTTACAAGGAGATGTCGTGGATGGAATTGGCGGATTCCAGTCTGGACTATTTGGTTGGCGAATTGAAGCGTGCGAATATTGAACAATATCCGCTTTCGCCATGGTTGGCGGAGGCGTTGATCTGCCATTATCGGAACAGCGGCGAGTACATGGTCGAACTGACTCGTCTGGCCGTGGCGGCGGATGCCGCGCGGGATGCGCGACCGATTCTGGCCGACCATTACGGCATTGTGAATGATTGGCCGAGCATGACGGCGGCCGCCGAGCATTCGTGGGTGCTTTCTGTTCTCGCCGAGCGTTTTGCGCGGCGGGATGAGCCAGATCGTGCGAAAGCGATGCTTCATTCGGCCCTCCCGTATTTGGTCTTCCAAATGCAGGGACGCATGGATTTCGCGACTGCAAGTGCCTTGGCGAGACCAATTTATTATGTTAATTTCTTCCGCGACCATCTGGAGGATTTCGGATTTGATCTGAATGGTCAGACCACGCAGATTCTCAGCCTGCTGCGGTTGCGCCAAATATTGAAAGAACATTTTGGCGGAGAAATTCCGCAGGATGAAGCAGAGAAAGTGAATCGTGAAATCAAGGCTCTTCGTGAGATGGCCGATGTCCATCCAAGTGTCTTGGTGACGGATTTGCTTGTCAACGACGCCGTTGCCAGCGGCCGTCATCATGATGTCAGCGGCGTGTTTACGGACAAGCGGGAAGACAAGCTTCGCGTCAAGGCTCCTTCGGCCCAGCGGATGAAGCCGAAGAAGCGGAAGAAAAAATAAGCCGACGGCTTGCCGTCGGCGAATGGTATATCATATGTTATGAATGACGAATTGGACATATTGCATGTCGTAGAAGCGTGCGGTGGCGGTGTGCGGCGCCATCTGAAATTGATTCTGCCTGAACTGACACGGCGCGGCATTCGTTGCGGCGTGTTTGCGTTCGGGGCGCGGTATGACCGTGATTTCCCGTCGGATCTTGCTCATTTTGAGCAAGTTGACGGATGCAAGGTCTGGTCGTTTCCCTATGAACGCAACGGCGTGATGTCGCTATGGCGAGCCGTGCGGCAGTTGCGGGGAGTTCTGCGTGACGTGCGTCCTCAGGCGATGCATCTTCATTCAAGCGTCGCGGGTTTCGTGGGCCGTCTGGCCTGCAAGGCGTTGCCTGGCGTGAAAGTCATTTATTCGCCGCATGCGTTCGCCGTTCATCCGAGCCTTCCGTTATGGGTGCGGATGTCGATTCGCATGATTGAACAGTGGGGGGCGCATCGGACGAATGCGTATGTGTTCGTCGGCCGTTCGGAAATCAGCGACGCGAATTTGCTTTGCCTTCCGCCGGAAAAGTTTCATTTGATTGAAAATGGTCTTCCGGAAAACTATGGGCAGACGCTGCTAGGGCGCGATGAGGCGCGGAAGCGGCTTGGCTTGGCGCTCGATGAGACATGGGCGGTTGTGCCATGTCGGTTGACGCGGCAAAAAGGCTTGCAGCAGGTACTTGCGGCATTGGAACGTTGCCATGGGGAGAAGGGCGGCCGCCTGCAGGTGCTGTTCTGTGGCGATGGTCCGTTGAAATCGGAACTGGAAGAATTGGCCGCCCGTCTGGGCGTGTCCGATCGCGTAAGGTTTCTTGGCTTCGTTCCGGATTTGTCGTCGTTGCTGATGGCCTTTGACATGGCGGTCTTGCCGTCGTTGTATGAAGGACTATCATATGTCTTACTGGAATGTTTGACATCGGGCATTCCGTTGATTGTCAGTAACATTCTGGCGAATGTGCCGCGGCCAGACTTGCGTAACTGCCTGCAGACGTTTGAAGTAGGCGATATCGACACATTGGCGGGGGCGTTGGAGAAGACGGCGGAGGAGCCGGAGTGGGCGAAAGAGCGGGCCGCTTTCGGCGTGGAGTTCATGAAAACGGATTTCCGTCTGTCGAACCAGGCGGATAAATTGGCGGTATTGTACAATGGCCTGCTGAGAAGCGGGTCGAAGACGGGGCGTTGATGTCATTTCTGCAATTGGAAAATAGGAATATCGTGTTGATGGGCGTGGCGAATCGCCGTAGCGTGGCGTGGGCCATTGCGCAGGTGCTTCGCGAAAATGGCGCGAACATCCTGTATGTTTTTAAGGATGAAGAACTTCTGGAGAAAAATCGCGGCTTGATCGGCGCGGATGCGAAGGCGATTGTATGCGATGTGGAGAAGGAAGCGGACATTCAGGCGTTCGGCGCGCGTGTGCAGGATGTGTTTCCCGTCGTCCATGGATATGTCCATTCGATCGCGTTCGCGAATTATTCGGAAGGCGTGAAACCGTTTCATGAGACATTGCGGAAGGATTTTCTGCAAGCTGTTGAAATATCGTGCTTTTCGCTCGTGGAGACAACGAACCAGCTAAAAGAGCTGTTGAGTGAAGACGCATCCATCGTGACAATCAGCATCTCCACGACGAAGATGGCGTCGGAGAACTACGGCTACATGGGGCCCGTCAAGGCGGCGTTGGATTCAACGGTGGCGTTTCTGGCGAAATCGCTGATTTCGGAACGACGACGATGCGTTCGCGTGAACGCCGTCGGGCCGGGGCTGTTGAAGACATCGTCGTCGGCAGGAATTCCAGGCTACATCGATGCGTATCTCTATGCGGAGAAGGCAATTCCGCGAAAGAGTGCGTTGGCGACGGAGGAGCCCGCGAACGTGGCGGCGTTTCTGTTGTCGCCGCGATCCAGCGGCGTGGATGCACAGACCATCGTCGTGGACGCCGGCATGTCCATCAATTACTTCGACCGAGAGATTGTCCGAACGGTCTCGTCCAACGGCGGAAAATAGAAGCAATTATTATTCATATATTAATAAGGAAAGAAAATGACAGAGTCTCTTTTGAATTTGGAAAAAGCGCATGTTCTTCATACATACAATCGGAACATGGTCGTGACGCGTGGCGAAGGCCCGTATATCTGGGACGGCGAAGGGAATAAGTATCTTGACTTCACGTCTGGCATATCTGTTTGCAATCTAGGACATTGCCATCCGCGGTTGACGAAAGTCATCGCCGAGCAGGCGGCGAAACTCGTCCATTGCTCCAACTACTACATCAACGAATACACGCCTGTTTTGGCGCAGAAAATCGCCGAGCATTCCTTTGGAGGACGTTGCTTTTTCGGCAATTCCGGTGCTGAAGCGAATGAAGGGATGATCAAATTCGCCCGCAAGTGGGGCTGGCTGAATGGTGGCCGCAACGAAATCATCTGCATGGATAATTCCTTCCACGGACGGACGTTGGGCACGTTGGCGGCGACTGGCCGGACGAAATATCGCGAAGGTTTCGGCCCGGACATGCAGGGCTTTTCATTCGCCAATTTGAACGATTTGGATTCTGTGAAGAAACTGATTACGGACAAGACGGTCGCCGTGATGCTGGAGCCTGTGCAGGGCGAAGGCGGCGTTCTGCCTGTGACGCGCGATTTCATCTGCGGTGTCCGTAAGTTGTGTGATGAGAATAACTTGCTGCTTCTTTTGGACGAAGTCCAGTGCGGCATGGCGCGTACGGGAACGTATTTCGCCTATGAGCGGTTTGGCGTGAAGCCTGACGCGATGACAATCGCGAAAGCCATCGCGAACGGTCTGCCGATGGGCGTTTTCGAAGTTCGTCAGGAATATGGCGATGTGCTGCAGCCGGGCAACCATGGCACGACATTCGGCGGCAATCCGCTGATTTCGGCGGTCGCCTGCGAAGTGTTCAATATCATGCAGGAAGAGAATATCATCGACAACGTGCGGAATCAGTCATGGCGTTTCTTCAACGAACTGAATGGTTTGCGGAAGAAATTCGATTTCGTTCGCGACGTGCGCGGCTACGGCTTGATGATCGGTGTCGAACTGGATACGAAGGAACGTCTGTCGAAGGTGACGGCCGCCTGCAAGGCGAAAGGCCTGTTGGTTCTCACGGCCGGCGAATCGGTCCTGCGTCTGATGCCGCCGTTGAATATCACGGCTGATAAGATCGATGCCGGATTGGAAATCATAGCGGCTTCTCTCGCAGAAGCTTAAGGTTGAATGCCTTAAAGATTATTTTGCTTCCAGCAGCGGTTGCAGCATCCCGAAGACCTCCGCAAAGGATGACGGACGGTCTTCCCGATGCTGCGCGATCATTTTGGCAAGAATTTTGGCGAGTGCGGGATTGATGCCGTCCAACTTCGATTCGACGGAGAGCCGCACTTTTGACAAATGCCGTTTGGCGAGCGAATCAATTTCCGCCGCGTCGAAGAACGTCTTTCCCGTGAGAGCCTGATACATGATCATGCCGAGCGAATAGATTTCGGACGAGGCGTCTTCCCCAGCTCCCGTAAGCCGCTCCGGCGGAATGTAATAAGGCGATCCAGAAACGTATTCTTCGTCTGGATTCAAGGCGTGTTCGCGCGTCATGCAAAGGCCGAAATCAATGAGAATGGCATAGCCTTTTTCGTTGATGATGATGTTTTCTGGCTTGAGGTCGCGGAAAAGATAGCCGCATTTGTAGATATGTTGTTCCGCGGAAAGGACATGCAGCGCGATGGCGATGGTCTCCTGCTCACCGAGCTTTCCGAAACGGGCGATTCGTTTGTCGAGCCGTTCGCCGGAGACGAATTCCATGACGGTGAAATATTCGTCGTTGTCATAGCCGGAATCAAGGCAGGCGGCGATGAATTCGGAATCTTTAAACTGTTCGGACACATGTGCTTCGTTCAACAACGCCAGAATGTTCGAGGGATTGGAGCGTTCGTCTCGCGAGAGAATTTTCACGGCGAGAAGACGGCCTGGATATTGCGGCGAGACGGCTTTATAGACGGAGCCCATGCCGCCACCGCCGGCCGGTTCATAGAGATAGTAGTTTTTGATTTTTTGCGGCGCGAAAAATCGGGCATGGCATTTCGGGCATTCGTTGAACTTCATGAGTTCGAGCGATGAAAGCGGAATGTCATGGCCGCATTCGGGGCAGGGCAGTTTGCCTTCCTGCCAATTTTTCTCTAATTTTCGCGGATCCGGCGTCTGGTTGATTGGCTTCATATCGATGATTCCTTGAAGAAAAATAATAACATGAAGGGGATAATAATGTGTCGTGGACAAAAAATCAAGAAAAAACAGCCATCTGTTGTGGATATTTTACAAAAATCACGTGTCAAAAAGAAAATCTTCCATTTGTGGTTGCAAGTTGATAATGTTTGTCGTATATTTTATGTATTTTCTAGTAATGTAGGTTTAATGTAGGTGTTTTATCGATTACGCCCTTCATGTCCGCATGGGGGGCAAAAGACAATAATCAAAATAATAATCAAGTAATTAATATCTTATAATCAAGAGGAAACGTAAATGAACAGACGCAAATTGACGCTTGTTGCAATGTTGTTGTTCGGGCTGCTGGCGGTGAATGCCGCGCAGTTCTCCATGAATCTGTATTACACTGGAACGGCTCCCGCTGAATGGAATCTGAATGAGTATCATTTGAGATTCGGTTTGGGCAGCGCGAACGATCTTGTGCCGTTGCCTCCTGTAGCCGTTGTGCCGAATTTCGCCTGGTTTGAAGGCCCTGGCGACATCACAGTCAGCACGACCGGCAATGACGATGTCTTCAGCAAGCTCGGTGAATACATCAAGGTGGATGCGGATGCCGCGTTGTGGCAACTGTATGTGCGCGATAGCATGAAAATTACGTTCGTGCTGGCCGCCGGCTCCGTTCCGGCAGGTGCCGTTCTGAAAATCTATCCCGAAGGAGCGGAAGACGAAGCCGTTGAGTGGACGGATGGCATGGTGCTCGATGCGAAGGCGAATACAACCTATCTGATTGACTATCGGAAGACCGCTTCGACGACGAAGGCTCTTGGGACACCGCCTGTTAAACAGGTCCAGATGCGCCGCGGCACGACGTCGCTTGTCATTGATTTCGACATTCCCGAAGGTTGTTCCCTCAAGGGTGATTCCAACGTGCTCGCCTTCTCGCGTTCCGTCGAAGCCGGAACGACTGTATATAATGCATTGGACGGTACTTACGGAAAATTCAATGCGGGTACTAAGACACTGACCATGTCGAAGATGACAAACGTCGATCAGATCCGTTTCAACTATTGGTTCACGGATGGGACGCGTACGTCAGAAAAGGCGATTGTTTTCGTGGATGTCACGGACAGCCTGATGACGTCTCTTGTGAAGAAAACGGATGCCGCCACGGGCACGACATACAGCGGCCCGGTTGTCGCGGTCGATCCGGACGAAGAGGGATACGCAGGCACGGTTCTGACATACAAGATCGAATTGGACAACGCGACGGTCGGCAAAGCCTTGACGTTGAAAGTCAGAACGCCGAAGTTTACTCCCGATGCGGATGCCTACGCCGTCCAATATTATTTTACCAACAGCGAAGACGGAGCCGGCAGTTATCTTGATCTGCCGGAAGACGGTGCCGTTTACACGGCGACGTCCGCTACTATTTATTTAAAGGTAAAGGCGACGTTGACGGGCAAGTGCGATGCCGGCGACGTGGTGCCGTCCATCACCCCCGCCAATGGCGAAGAAATTGAAATGGAATCCGTCTATATGACGATTCTGAGCGGCGGCACGCTGGATATTGACGGCAATGGCGAAATCACGGAAGACGATGCCATTATGATGTACAATTTCATCGTGTTGGGCGGTGTTGACGATCCTATGTCAATGTACGAAGACGACATCATCCAAGGCGTCACGGGTGAAGTTGATGCCACCGCTGCGTTGGCGGTTTTGAGGTCTCTTGCCGCTTTCTTGGATTATGATGGAAATGGAACGATTTCAGATGATGACGCGATCATGATGTACAACTTCATCGTGTTGGGCGGTATTGACGATCCGGATTCCATGTATGAAGAAGATATTATCCAGGGCGTCAGTGGCGAAGTTGACGCGGCTACCGCGTTGGCGAATTTCAAGGCGTACGCGAAAAAGAATTAATCATACCTTATATATAATTAGCAAGCGAAGGAGTAAGAAAGACTATGACGAAAAAATTGCTCAACTTAATGACAGCCATCTTCGTGACGTGCTCCATGGGTGCGTTCGCGGCGTTGACGCTGGAGTTCGATCCTGTGGATGCGACCGTCGTGAAGGGATACAGTTCGACGACGACGCCGTCAACGGCCATTTACGTGACATCGACAGGCGAAAATGTTACGCAGCTGATTATGAAAATCGCTTTGGGCGATGGTGTGACCATGGCTGATGGCGTGACGGCCGGTACCACGGCGTCCGTGACGCTGAACAAGGATTTGTTCTACTTGACGTCCGGCGGTGAAATCGATAAGAGCCAGACCGTTGTCAAGACGTCTGTCACCGACAATGTTCTAACGATTAGTCTGAGTATTGCCGTGGCGGGAAATGTCCCCTCGATCCTTAAACTGAAAAGCGGCGTGAAGGCGAAACTTTGCGATGTCGCGTTCGCGGTTGACATCGACGCCACGGACGAGACGGCGGAGGCCACGAGCGTGTTCGGACAGGTCACGGCTTGCAAAGTTGACAAAGTCAACTATTCAGACTACAATGATGAAGGCCTGACGTTCATTTTCTATCTGCTCCGCAACTCCTACAGCTTCGTGACGAATGATGGCGCGGAAGTGACGCTGAACGAAGATGATGCAGCCGTGGCGATTGACGCGACGGATACGGCTCTCTTCACGGCCAAAGTGTGGGATATTGCAGCCGAAGCGATGGTTGCGACGGACGCTGTCGAATTCGTCTATGCTGATCCGATTGATTCGGCTGCCGGCACGCTCGATTTCGTCGATGGCAAGATTGTCTATACGCCTGCACCGGATTATAATGGCAGCTTCACGCTGAACTATATCGCGGATTTCACGGAACTCTCGAACTCGGAGTCTTCCGCCATTGTTACCGGTTCCGTGAATGTCGTCGTCAATGCCGTCAACGACGCTCCGGCGATCGCCATCGTGACGGATCCTTTGAATGTCAACGAAGGTGAAGCGCTGACATTTGAGATGACGTTCGAAGATCCCGACACGGCGTGGGATGCTTTCACGAAGACTGTCACGTTGGACGGCGCTGTCATCGCCGGCGAATGGACGGCTGGCAAGGTCGAGACGACCCGCACGGCTCCCGTCTATACCTTCACGGCTACCGAACCTGTTGGTTTTGATGCGGTTGCGCATCCTGCAAAAGACAAGACGGCCGCTCTGGTCGTGACGATTGACGACAATATCGACGATGAAGGCTCCATTGGAACCGCCAATGCCGATGTCACGATCAATGATGTTGACCAGGCTACGGATTTCGGCGCATCCGCCATCGCGGCTAGTGCGACGCCTGATCCCGCCGTCTATGGCAGCAAGCTGACGGCTGTTTTCACCGATGACATCACGGACGATGACGGCGACACGGCGGAAATCACCTACCAGTGGTATCGCGACAGCGTGGCCGTCGCGGGCGAGACGGCTTTGGAATTGAAGACGGCTGTCAAGAAAGGCGAAGCTTGGCAGATCAAGGCTGTTGCGACGGTGAAGCCGTATGGCGACGAAGTCGCCGCCGAGCAGGAATTTGCAAGCAATGTTATCGAAATCGGCAACACCGCTCCGACGACGGCGGACGCGGCGCTGTTCATCCGCAAGATGGATGGCGGCGACGGTGTCGGCACGGCTGAAATCACGATGGCCGATGTCGATGAAGACGAACTGACAATCGTCATCAAGACGCAGGGCACGAAGGGCACGGCGGAAGTTGACGGTAATACCATTAAATATACGGTGACGGACAAAGCGGCTGAATTCTTTGACAATGACGCCGACACGGTTGTCTTCGTCGTGAACGACGGCACGGACGACAGCGCGGAAGCCACGCTGACGGTCACCTACCGTGAGAATCCTCCTGCGGAAGTCGCCATCACGACGGCGGCTCCCGAAACGATTGACGAAGTCGATGACAAAGGTGAAGCTGTTAGCTTCACGATCGCCATCGCGGCGACGGATTCCGAAGAAGTCACGCCCGCCGGCATCACGGCGATCGAATGGACGGCGGATGAAGGCTTGACCATTGATTCAACCACGACAGAAGGTCTGGACACGCTCGCCGCCACGAGCACGATTGTCGTCAAGACGAACGGCTATGCGACGCTGGACGGCGCGGATCGTCCCGCCAACAAGGAGTTCACCGTCACGGCCAACGTGACAGACGCTCTGGGCGCCGTCACGACGCAGAAGTTCACGGTCACGGTCAACGATGTGGATCGTCTCGCTCCTGCTGATTTCACGTTGACGTTCGATCCGGAATCCCCGAAGACGGAAGATAATCTGACCGCAGTGGTCAATGGCACGCCTGTCGATCCCGACGGCGATGTGATCACTGGTTACAAGTTCGCTTGGACCGTCGATGGCGCCGCCATCGACGATGTGACTGGCGAAACGCTGGATAACAGCTACTTCAAGAAAGGCCAGACGATCGCTGTCAAGGCCATTGCGTTGACGACCCCCTATGGCGGTGACGCCGTTGAAAATGAAGCGTCGGCCGAAGCAATCAGCGCTGAAATCGTCAATACGGTTCCGACGATTGCGAAGATTAAAGGCGCTGTTCTGGAAGCTACCGAAGATCAAGCCGCTGGCGTTTACGCTTTGGCCGATTTTGTGACGATTACTGATCCTGACTTGACGGACGGCGTCGATACGCTGACCTATACGGTGACGCCCAACTTTGATGCGACAGTCGGTACGTTCAGCTTTGACGCGGAAGCTCTTACCGTGACCTTCACGCCTGCTGAAAACTACAACACGGCGGCTCTTGAAACGCTGCCGACCTTCAGCGTGGCCGTTAGCGACGGCACGGAAACGACGGAAGCCGTCGCGGTTGAAATCAGCGTCGCGTCTGTCAACGACATCCCGACGGCTGAAGATGTCGCGCTGTTCATCCGCAAACTGGAAGGCGGCGACGGCACGGGCTCGGTTGAAGTTCCGATGAGCGATGTGGAAGGCGACGCCTTGACAATCGTCATCAAGAAGCAGGGCGCGAAGGGTACGGCGGAAGTCGTCGGCAACGCCATCCAATACACGGTCACGGATTTGACGACCGAATTCTTTGACGATGCCGCGGACGTCGTCACCTTCGTTGTGAACGACGGCACGGACGACAGCGAAGAGCACACGCTGACGGTCACCTACCGCGAGAATCCTCCTGCGGAGATCGCCATCACGACGGCGGCTCCGGAAGCGATTGACGAAGTCGATGACAAAGGCGACGCCGTCAGCTTCACGGTTGCCATTTCGGCGACGGATTCCGAAGAAGTCACGCCTGCCGGCATCACGAAGATTGAATGGACCGCCGATGAAGGCCTGACCATCGATACGATTGAAACGGATGGTCTGGACACGCTCGCCGCGACGAGTTCCGCCGTCATCAAGACGAACGGTTACACGACGTTGGACGGTGCGGATCGTCCCGCCAACCAGGAGTTCACCGTCACGGCGACGGTGACGGACGCTCTCGGCGCCACCACGACGGAGACCTTTACGGTTACCGTGAACGATGTGGATCGCTTGGCTCCCGCCGACTTCACGATCGCTTTTGATCCTGCTGAGCCGAAGGCGGAAGATGATCTGACCGCAGTGGTCAATGGAACGCCCGCTGATCCCGATGGCGATGACATCATCGGCTACAAGTTTGTCTGGACGGTCAATGGCGCAGAAGTCGCTGAAGATGGCGATGTTCTGGCCGCCGCCAACTTCAAGAAGGGCGACACGATTGCGGTCAAGGCCGCCGCGCTGACGAAGCCCTATGCTGCTGAAGACGTCGAAAACGACTATATGGAAGAAGCCGCGAGCATCGCGATCGCCAATACGGTTCCCGCTTTGGCGAAGGTCGAAGGCGCGAAACTGGAAGCCACGGAAGATCAGGGCGCTGTTGACTTTGCGCTGAACGATTTCGTAACGGTGATTGATCCCGATGCGGTGGACGGCGTTGACACGCTGGCTTACACGGTGACGCCGAACTTCGGCGAAGAGGTCGGTACGCTAACCTATGACGCGGAGAGCGGCAACGTGACATTCACGCCTGCGGAAGACTACAATACGGAAGGTCTTGAGGCTCTGCCGACCTTCAGCGTGACGGTCAGCGACGGCGAAGTGACAACGGATGCCGTCGAAGTCGAAATCAGCGTGGCCGCGGTGAACGACGCGCCGAAGGCGACGGTTCAGGATGTTTACATCCAGCCCAGCCAGGTCGGTACTACCGTGACGGCTTCGTTCGCTATCGCCGCTGGTCCGGAAGATGAAACCGCCCAGCAGCTTGCGCTTGCCGCATGGGCCTACACGGGTTCCGTAGATGGCAAGGCTTTGATGGGTGGCGATCCCACGGCGGAAGTCGATAACGAAGCCAAGACCATCATCTTCAACTTCCCCATCGATGAAAATGCTGAAAACGGCGCGACCGGAACAGTTTCCTTCACGTTGCAGGACGATGGCGATCCCGCGCAGACGGCTGAGTTCACCTTCAAAGTCATCGTCAGCGGCACGCCGTGGTATCCGGCGTTTGTCTTGAATTGTGACGACGACGTGGAAGGCCTGATGGTCCGTATCACGTCTGACGGTGAGCAGACGGATGTCGTCGTGAAGGAAAAGAACGACGAAGGCAAGTTCGTGCTGACTCCCGCCACCTATTACAACAGCGGCTTCAAAGGCTTTGAACGTGGCGTGACGGGCGATGTGACCGTCTATCATTGGACGGCGAAGGGCGGAGCCGGTGAAGAGTGCAGTGCGGAACAGGACGGCATCGTTGTTCCGGATTATGCGGCTCCTGGCCAACCGACCATCGAAGGAACGGTTGACGCCAACGCCATCACGGTCACGGCTCCGCTTGCCAGCGGCTTTGTTCTGACGGTTTATGATGCTGACGGCAACGTCGTGACGACGGTTGCGCAGGAATTCGGTCCTGCCGCCGACGGCGAACTGATGGAATCGACGGCGCTTGTCACGCTGACTGGCTTGGAATCCGGTAAGACATACAAGGC
Source organism: Victivallales bacterium (assembly GCA_017548425.1). Lineage (GTDB taxonomy): Bacteria > Verrucomicrobiota > Lentisphaeria > Oligosphaerales > Oligosphaeraceae > UBA1407. Next base: position 5,292 of record JAFZAB010000167.1, on the reverse strand, counting down.
TGTTGCCCAAGGCGTCAATCCGATGGGTGAATACAGCGAGAACAGCGAAGAGTTCGTGATTGACTTGACGGACAGCCCCGCCACGGAATGGCCGGGCGACGGCGAGTTCTATCCCGCGCAGAACTGGACGACGACCATCGCCACGAACGCGATGGATGTCACCTTCAAGTGGCCTGTCGATGCGAAGTCCGATTCCTACACGCTGAAAGTGTTTGACGGCGACGGCAATGCCGTGAAGACGGTCAATGGCATCGCGGTCAACATGGCGGTCGTCAACCTGCCGGCTGGCAACTACCGCTGGCTCGTCGAGACGAGCAACGGCGGCGTTAGCGAGCTGATGCTCTTCACGATTATCAAGAACGCTGGCAACAACGCCGTCATCACGGGCGGTATGGGCGCCGGCAACACGCTGCTTCTGGACGCTGAAAATCTGACGCCCGGCGCGACGTACAAGTATGACGTCATCTACTTCGATACGAAGTACAACCAGTGGGCATACCAATTGTTCACGGGCAGGGCGGATGCCGACGGCACGCTGCTCGAATTGACGGGCGATGACGTGAGCCTGTACGAAGGCCCGAACTACATTATGATTCGTCCGACGGCGCAAGGCAGCTATCAGACGCTGTTGATCAATGAAAGCAGAAATTAACTGATACACGATAATACATCAAGGAGAACAAGATGAAAAAGAATGTTTTGACAGCGCTAATGGTTGCTGCGATGCTCGTCGGCCTGGTTGGCTATGCGCAGGACACGGCCAAAATTGGTTCAACTAACAGCGTGGCGATTGGTGGTGCCCATCTGGGCGTCGGCGTCGGCTACCGCAATTTCCACACGGTTCGCTTGAAAGGCGTTTCACAGAACAGCTTCGTGGGCATCTGGACGAACAGCCAGACCTCCATGGCTCCGTACACTTCTGACAGCGTGCAGCACATCGTTTCCGGCAATGCCACGAATGTCGGCACCTACATGCCCGCCACGGCGAACATCACGGTTTCCAATGGCTACAATCTCGGTGGCCATGGCAGCTGGGGCAACATGGAGAGCATGGCTCCCGTCGTCTCTTTGGATGCCGATATTTATCAGAACGACAGCTGGACGTTGGCCGTTATCTCCAACCTGCAGTATTACAACATGGACACGGCTTCCTCCGCCAAAGGCGGTTCCATTGGTGAAACGACGTACCACACGAAGGTCTATTGGACGGATGCCTCCAATTGGGGGCAGATTGTCCGCGCGGACAAGGATCCCGACTACGCTGTGTACAGCAGTGGCTATCTCTCTGGCTCTGGCCGCACGAAGTTCGATCTCCAGATGCTGGAAATCGACTTGGGCCTGAAGCTTGGTTATACCTTGGCGAGCGGTCTTGACTTCTATGTGGCGGCGGGCCCCAGCCTGTCCTATGCGGACATGGAGTCCTCCAGCGGCGGTCGTCATGACAACGACTTGGACTACATCTTCGGCCTCTATGCGGCGATTGGCAGCAGCTACTGGTTCAACGAAAGCTATGGTCTTTCGTTCGACATCCGTTATGACGAAGCCTTCAAGCATGCGGACACGAAGTATGCGAACTTGAATCTGGATTCTTGGAGCGCCATCTTGAAATTCTTGGTGCAGTTCTAAGTTAAGATCAAGAGTTTGAATGGATTAGGCCGCCTCCCAAGGATTCCCTTGGCTGGCGGCTGTTTTTTCTAATGCTGAATGCTGAATGCTTAATGTAACTATCAAAAAGGAACGCTCCATGAAGAAATTATTGTTGATAGCATTGCTCCCATTGTTTTTGCATGGGGCTTCCTTGAGTCCGATTGGCGCTGTTTTGCCAAATGGATCAGGCGGAATTCTGCGGAATGACACATGGTATTCACGTGAGGCCATGCCGCTGGATGACGGACGTGTGTTGTATATTGGACGGAATCCGACTTCCGGAAATACGGCCTATACGGCGACATTGATTGATGTTGACGGCAGGATTGGCATCGTGCGTCACGGATATATTGCTTCATATATTGGAGCGCAGGCCAATAACAATTGGAATGTGTTTGCGATGGGGCATCGTGGCCTTTACGGGACGATTTCAACCTTCAATGAAAATGCTTTTCTGTATGTTTCCGATGATAGCGCGGGCGTTTATGCCCTGATGGTGGAAGGCCTTCCGTTGCAGGGCAAGTTGCAATCGGAAGAAGAATTGGCCGTCATGCGACTTGCAGCCAGTGGCAACGGAAAGGTTGTGGTGGCGCAAATCGCGTCGCATGAGATGAATGTGTTTACACGGGGGAGCGATGGCAATTGGACGAATACGGTGAAGGAGACGGATGATTTCACGGCGGAACTTTACCGCGGCATTGCCTTGGATTATGAAGGGAAGCGGATGTGGCGTTTCGAACGGCAGGAGCAGGATTGCTGGCTGATGTTCACGGAAACGGGCGACGACGGCGCGGAAAATACCGTGGCGGTCATGAAAGTCGATGATGGTACGCAACATGCGTATTATGTGACCTGCCCCGACAACGGAAACATCGTTTATTTTACAAGTTATTTGAACGGGAAGTCGATGCTCATGAAAGGCGTCTATGAAGACGGCATGTTCAAGACACAACTGATCAGCCAAGGCATTGATGGACTGGCGGCGAATGGCGACAGCCGTTCGCCTGCATGTTCGGCTGACGGACGTTTTGTCGTGTTCGCCAGCAAGGCGACGAATCTGACGGCGGATTCCGTCGATGGCGAACATTGGCAGATTTTCGTCTATGATTCGTTGCGGAACGAAATGACGCTCATGAGCGCATTGGACGGCGTGCCGTCCAACGCGGACTGCGAGACGCCTGCGATTTCGCCGGAAGGCCGTTATGCGACATTTACCAGCGCGGCGACGAATCTAGGTGTCGCCGCCGCAACCGTTCCACATCTGTACAGGGCGGGATGCGACAATGTCGATGTCAAGCAGGGCGTGGTCGCGGCGGATGCGACATTTGAGCGAATCGCCGTCAGTGATGACGGCAATAAAGTCGTGTTTGCGACGACTGCCGTTCTGGATATCCATGACAACAATACGTTGAACAATGTCTATGAACGGGATACGGCGGCGGGTGTGACGGTTGCCGTCAGTCCTATGGATACGTTGGAATACCGCCAATGCGCCGTCAGTGGTGATGGAAAGACGGCTGTTTGCGTTCCATTCGCAGGGGATGAAAATGCATGGCCGGGCCTGGGGGATTATTCTGATGTCTGTTCGATGTCATTGGATTTCGACGGCGATGTCTTGGCCTATATTGATATGAATGGACGACTGTTGCGGCAGGAGCGTGGCAAGCCAGCGGTGATTCTCGCGACGGATGCGACGAACACGACGGGAGCGTCTTCCGCCGTTCGGCTGAACCATGAAGGAGGGATTCTTGTCTATACATGCAAGCTTTCCTCTGGGAAGACCGGACTGAAGGCGTGGTTTGCGGAGACTGGACAATTCATGACATTGACGGAAGATTCGCCGCAATACGTTCATCTGTCTTTGAGCGGACGTTATGTTTTCTACCGCAAAGGCGATTACAAATTGTATCGACAAGCGGTTGTCGGCGGAGCGACGGAAGTCGTTGTGTCGTCGGGAGATATCTTTGCTGTCAGCCGTGATGGGCGGTATGCGTTCCATGATACGCGGACCAATACGCAACTGATTATGCAGGAACTGTTTGGCAACAGACATGAAAGCGTGGTTGGCGACTGCAACGGAACGCGCCACAGCACCATCGGCGTGTCCGCCGATGGCGGCGTTGTTTACTATGTGTCGGATGGCGCGTTGGTGTATGATACGATGACGACGGCGGATGACGGAACAGTCGCCGTGACAGGCTCTTGCGCGGAGGATGTCATGGAAAACACAGGTGATGATCCTGCGTATGAAATCGCCTTGGAACACAGTGGCAACGCGGATTATGCATTGCGGCTGGTTGGCGAAACGTCCGAGCAAGGCGGTTCCGTTTCCTTGCTTTATCCGAACGAGACGCGTCCATGGTATGCTTTGAACTATGTTCCCAAAACGTTTTTCTGTGGAAAGGATACCGTGCAGGTGGAATTGTGGGACGGTAAATGGATTTCGGCGAATGTGGAAATCACCGTTGAAAACGTGAACAATCCGCCGGAATGGACGGAAGAGACGGTTGTCATGGATGTGACGGAGGGGGAAGTCTCCGCAGGATTGAACATGGTGGATTACATCATCGATCATGACTGGGATTATTGGGAAATTACCGGCGAATCCCTCTCCTTGAACGTGCATGGACCGGATGCCGCTAATTTGCTGTCGTTGACGAACGGCGTCCTAGTGGCGGATTTGACAGGGCGTTATGATTTGGTTGCCCGTGGCGGCGGTATATTGGAATATACCGCTACGGTGAAGGATGCGGCTGGCGAGACGGCCACCATGACAGTGCAGTTGAACATCACGAATACGGATTTGCCGCCGACGTTGTCGATAGGCGATGAGACGGCCTATGAAGGCCTGCCGATTGAATGGTCGTGGTTTGTTGTTGCCGATCCGGACCGAGAGGATACGGAGGACAATTTGCGGCTTTGCTTCCAAAGCCGCCATGCTGAGTTCTACGGCAACGACGGCAAGAAACTGGATGCGGCAGACGGCGTTCTGAAGAGCCAGTTCCCAATCACGTATCATTCGACGTGCAATATTCAGCAGGATACGGTGTCCGTCTGGGCGAAAGATTTGGACGGACTGACAAGCGACAGCGTGTCGTTGCCGGTGATTGCTGCCTATCTTGAAACGGATTTGGCGGATTTGTACGGAGGCTATGATGAAGACGGCAATTGGGGCTGGTCTGGCGTGAAGGAAGGCTGGAATCTTCTGTCGGTTCCATCCGACATTTCGGAAGACGACATGGTGGACTACATGGAAATGCTCGGCATTTGCGTCATTTGGCGTTGGAACGGAAGGCACTTTGAAATGGCCACGTCATTGAAGGGCGATGAAGGCTTCTGGGCGTATATCGACAGACTGCCTGCATTGCCGCAGGGGATGCTGAAAGGCCGTCGCGAGTTCAAGTCGCTTCGAAAAGGCTGGAATCTGCGTGGTGCTTACGGTGCTTCGCAAGCCGAATCATTCTGGAGATTTGAGAAAGGAAAACGTCATGAGTATTTTGTGCATACGTCTGAAGCATCGCAAGGCTTTGGATACTGGATATTTGTGAAGTAAGAAAGAAGTAGCGACAGCGTCTCGCCGTTGGCGGGTAGCGACGGCGTCTCGCCGTTGGCGGGTAGCGACGGCGTCTCGCCGTTGGCGGGTAG